>JAIVYW010000098.1:0-6350 GCA_048635215.1 Candidatus Atribacteria bacterium | reverse complement strand
ATGTGAATGATCGGCGGGCTTTGTGTTGAAATGACATCTCCGAAGGCATTCTTATAACTTCCATCCTTATTTTGCGAACTCAAAATAAAATCAAGCCATTTGAAGAGTTCTTCAGGCGGTTTGGCTGCGGGATTCTTCTTCAGGATGTGGATCAATCCGAGTATCATTGGGAAGGTATTCATTATATTCGGAAGTGATTTGAATTCCGCGTCCCAATATGTAGAGGTTACGGAGTGAAGCGATCCCGAAGGATCATCAAATGTCTTGACATGATTAAAGAGAGCGGACATGCTGTCACGGATCTTCTGCCTATACATCTGTTTTCCTCTTACCTGCTTTTTGTAAGGCAATAAGAACGGCAAAGGCGCCGTAAGATATTATATTTCCGGTGGCTACAGCTCTTAATGTGCCGTAGCGGTAACCCAGATAGAAGTATACAAGCAGAGAGAAGATCCCTGCCGGCAGATAACAAAAGAGAAATAACTTCTTGAGGTTATTTCTGATAGTTAGTATTGCACTTACCGGGCGAACGAAGTTCAAAAGAGTTACGCCGATTATTATCAAAGCGGATATCTCATAGACAAGTGGAATGTCAACCTTGGGGAAGAGAAAAGCTATCATCTCTTTTCCAAAAAGAATGAAGAAGGCTAGCTGCAGCAGAGAGAGAATATTTAAAGAAAGTGTTCCCCAGAAGAAAAATCGTTTTTCCTCGGGAGAATCCTTTGCCAAATTGGAATATCCGATCTTCAAGACCTTTTCACCCATCTGAGGGATAACAAAGAAGTAATTGGATAGTGTAAGTGCAACCGTGTACGAGGCGATCGCTTCAATTGAAACAAAAAGAGAGAGGATAAATGTATCAATGCGGTACATCATAAAGGTGATCGCTCCGCTGAGATGATTCCAGAGGGTGAAATCCGCAAAATTATTTCTGAAGAAGGCCGGCCAATTGATCTTGAACGAGAGTTTGATATCGTTTTTTTTCACAAATATCATATAAAGTGCTGTCGTGGAAAGTATATTGAAACCTATCAATGAAAGAGTATAAAAAAGAAGATTTGAATAGAGTGGGAGAAGGAAAAGATAGAAGAAGAATTGACGAAGGGAGAATGTTAGATTCAGGAAGAAATTTAAATTCTGCTTGAATGAAACATACAATCCTTCGCGGGGAACATTGCCAAGCAATTTGATCGAAAACGCAGCCACCCAAAGGGGAAAGATAAGTGTCTTGATCCCATGGATAGGCAGGTAGATAAGAGCGGGGATCATGCTGAGTATAATGAAAAGTAAAGTTCTGAATATTCCGAATAACAAATAACTTCCGACTTCTATCCCCAAATGTTCTTTTAACTTGGGAAAGTCCCGTATCAGTATTGCTTCCGGCGAGACGGCCAACAAGTTAAAAAAGACCAGAAGCCCGCCGAAGATACCGAGCATTCCCACATCCGCGACACCGAGATTCCGGATGACCACGGTGAAAATAATTACCTGAAGGATGCCGGAGAACAGACGGTCCAGCATAGAAAAACTGAACAGGGATATGAGATTCTTCTTAAGCCCCATAATCCGAATAATAGTAATAGCCCATTTTCCCTTTATTGGATCTGAAATTGATTATGATCCCGCCGGGTGTGGACCCCATTTCCGAGAATTTGTTGATAGCCTCAATGGCATTGTAATGAGTGCTTTTCTTATTGTGGAACACCAGAAGAATATTATCAGCGACCTTGGAAAGCGCCAGGGAGTCAGGAGCGGCTTTCAAAGGGGGAGTGTCTATGATAATGACATCATAATCCTTTTTGAGTTTCTGTAACTCTCTGTTCAGTACGCCTGAAGACAGTAATCTGACAGGTGCTATCTCATTGCTGGTCCCTGCCGTGAGTATGAAGACATTCTCATGGGTTGTCTTCCGAATAAAGGTCTTCAATGGAGAAGAGGAGTCCTTGTAGAAGTCGAATATACCTGAAGTATTTTCAATATTGAGGATCTTATGCAATGAGGGCTTTCTCAGATCACAATCCACAAGGAGTATTTTCTTATCGGGCGCCATGGCGAGTGCCAGCATGACGGAAACGGTGGATTTGCCTACGCTCGGATCCGGCGAGGTCAGGAGGCATATCGAATTGTCACCGCTTTTGATATTCTCCACGCTTATCTTAAGAAGGTGAAGGTACTCCAATACATGGGAGTGGGGGTTTGCCGGCTCTTTTCCCAAGAATATCGAGTCCAGCTCATCTGATTTATGAAAATACGGTATCTCGGCAATTGTGCCTATCTTAAGTTCATGCTTTATTTCGATCGGGTCCACCCTTTTAAATAAATAAGTCTTCAGAAAAATGAAAAAGAGCCCGAAAAACAGGCCGAAAAGCGCTCCAAGTATCACCATCTGTTTTCTTTTAGGCCGGACCGCTCCTGAGGGGATGACGGGATAATCAACGATCTGTACCTTCGATATAACCCCCTCGGTCTGTATCTTTGCTTCTTCAAGTTTTTCCTTGAGCATATTGTACATCTTCTCATTGAGCTCGGATTCCCTGATGAGCCGTGTGAGGTCCAATTGCTTTTCCGGCAGTATGGTCAACTCTTTCTCGTATCTTTCCAGAATATCCTTATATGCCAACTCTTTCTCTTTAAGGATGGTGATCTCTTTCCGCAAATTCAATATTTTGATGACATCTTCCTGATAGATCGCAAGTGTCTTATCGCCGAGACTGGAACCCAGGAAAGAGCCGATCTCATTTTTTAATTGACCGTTCAAATTGTCAACTCTCTGCTGAAGTTCTTTCATCTTGGGGTTATCATCTTTATATCCCGATGATCTCAGAACTATGAGCTCAGATTCCAAAGAAGATATCTTATTGATCAGGAAATTGATCTTCTTATTTGAAGTGGGTATGGCTTTGCCCAATATGGCCTTTAATTCATTAATTCTGTTCGTCAGGAATTCCAGATGTTTTTCATTCTCCGCCAGCGTGATGCGGTTTTTGTAATAATCACTTTGAAAATCACTGTACTTATCCAGGATCTTCTTGGCTTCATTTCCCAGATAAGGAGATTTCATGGTGGCTTTGACCTCTTTGAGCTTATCTTCAGAGGCTTGTAGCAATTCCTCATAATGAATGGTTTCAAAGCTCAAAAAATCCTTGATCATACTGGATTCTTCCTTCTGTATCCTCAGGTCATACTCCCTGTATGTGTTTAATAGAAGGGTGAGAAGAGATTTACCGAGATCGGGATCATTGATATCCATGGAGAGAATGATGATATCAGAATCCTCGATGGGTTTTATGGACAATCTTGAAAGTATGAAATTGGAAATAAAGATATCCTTATCGCTTTTACTGAGAATTTCTTCCGGTGAGCGAGACAGGATATTTCCCTTCATCTCTGTGTCCATTTTCTGAGAAACCATATTCATCAGGGTATATGACCTTATCAGATAGATCTGATTATTGATGAGATTCGGGGACCAGTACCATGGGTTGAAACCACCTGCAAGGTCGCTGCCGCCGGACATATTCAGCATAACGGAGCCTTCAAGGCGATATACTTTTTCAGCGGTCAATGCCATGAATAGGGAAATAGATGTAAAGACGATGAAAGCGATCAGAAGGTAAATCAGGTTTTCTCTAATTATATTCAGAAAATCCGTGAAATGAACACTCCTTTTTTCCATGAGTTATTTTATCAGAATATATGGTGAAAATCAAATTATTTTTGGGCAAAACGATCACCGCGCCAGAAACCGTTTGATTTTTCTTTGACCATTTCTTCCCTTATCTTATCAATGCGAACTTTCCGATTTTTCTTTCACCCTCGTCGTTTTCAACAATATAGAAATAAATACCGGAACTTACTTCTTCTCCGCTGCTATTTGTTACATCCCATAGAAATTCAATCTGATCGGTTGTTTTGTTGAGAATTAATTCTCCCGAAATAGAGTATATCGATAATCTTGCTTTAGCCGTTAGATTGTTGAATGTAACAGTGTTTATGCCGATATCTGATTTCCATGGATTCGGGTAAACAATAACATTATCAAGATTTTCAGAAAAATCCTTTGTGCCGGTAAAATTCTGTACTTTGTCTCCATCCAAATTAATGAAAGCGGCTTCTTCAATAGAAAAAGTATAATTTCCCATAACGGGGGTTATAACATAGTTCTCACCGGCATCAAGATCCGGAAAGGCATAGCTACCGTTGATATCAGTGCTGATCGACAAAGTAACAGGAGCGTTATTCTTTGTTAATATAACTGTAACATCCGGAAACGGACTTGCAGCGTCATCTGTTATGACACCGCTTATCGACCAATGTCTAAGTATACCAATAAAATCCACATCCGCAACACTACTATTTAAATCAGCGTAAGATCTATTAGTTGGAGAAAAGGTCCGGTACATTTCTATCGGGGCAACAATATAGGTTGAGCCGGCGTTAAGATCAGTGAATTTGTAATTACCGAACTCATCAGTTGTTGTTGAAGGTAAAGAATCACCATCTTTGGTCAATAAAATCGCAAGATCCGGCAGGGGATCAGCTCCATCCGTGATATTGCCGCTGATTATCCATTGATCTATTGCGCCGTTAAAATCAGCATCTGTGATATCATTGTTTAAATCCGGGTAGATTCTATTAACCGGAAGAAATGTCCAGTATGTCTTTTTTGGTGTAATAACATAAACTCTACCCGCATCAAGATCGATAAAGGAATACATTCCCGAACCATCTGTAACGGTTGTTGCTGTCATATCACCAGTGAGCTCAACTATTACATCGGATTGAGGAATTCCATCTTGCGAAATTATCCCACTTATTCCCCAGATATCATATCCTCCTGCAAAATCAACATTTGTGATATCATCACTTAAATCGGCATAAGTCAAATTTACGGGGTCAAATGTATAATGTGCCTTTTCCGGTGTGACAATATAAGTCGCACCGGCATCGAGATTATTAAATATATAATTGCCGGAACCATCGCTTGTCATTGTGGCAAAAAGAGTACCGTCCTTGGTCAATGAGACTGTAACATCTGATAAAAAATCGCTTCCATCTATTATGTTGCCGCAAATTGTATATTGATCCAGAGCCCCGATGAAATCAGCGTCCGAGATATTACTGCTCAAATTAGTGTAAATCAGGTCTACGGGATCAAATGTATAATGCGTCTTTGTCGGTGTAATAGTATAATTTGAGCCGGCATCAAGATTGGTAAATGAGTAATTTCCGAAGGCATCGGTAATCGTGTTTGCCGTTGTGTCACCAGTGAGATTTACAGTAACATTGGATAAAGGGTTCCCATCTTGTGTGATCGTTCCACTTATCGACCAGATATCAAACAGTCCTGAAAAATCAGCATCTGTAATATCATTGCTTAAACCGGTATATGTTCGATATACAGGATCGAATGTGTGATGTGTCTTTTCCGGTGTGATAGTATAGGATGCACCTGTATCAATTGCATTAAATATATAATCGCCGAACTCATCGGTTATCATTGAAGTAAAGAGATTTCCATCCTTTGCCAATGAAACGGTAACTTGCGTTAATGGATTTCCTTCAAGTGTAATAGTTCCACTTATGATCCCTTCTACATCAGGTGCATTTATCGGGGTTGTTGTGATATTGGCGTTATAAATGTCTTCCGCTTCAAAGAAATAACTATAATCCGAATCAAGATCGGAAAGAATTTTTTCATAAGTATAGAGTTTCCCATCGGAGTAGATATTATCGCCTGCATCCACTTCATCCATTGTAAAAGGGCTTCCCGCGATCTCTACTCCGCTTCTAAGTATATGAATAGAGGGGTAATCTGATTTTGGCGGATCATTATCGATATCCTTGTATTTTATTTCATATGTAAATGTATCGCCGGGTCTGCCTGATTCCGGGTCCAAACCATCAGTAGTATATCCTGCGTCATTTGTCCAAGATAATATGGGTGAATGATTTATAACCAAGGGTCCATCTACATAATCATTCGTTACTTCAACACCGTAAATATTCTGCACCTCAAAATAATAGGTATAATCCGAACCGGAATCAGAAAGGATTATATCAAAGGTATAGAGTTTGCCGTCGGAGTAGGTGGTATCACCTAAATCCACTTCATTCATTGAAAATGGACTTCCAGCGATCTCTGCGCCGCTCTTAAATATATGGACAACAGGATAACCAGATCGCGGCGGGTCATTATCAGTGTCCCGGTAATTTAATCGGTATGCAAATAGAGTACCGGGCCTGCCTGAATCCGGCTCTATTCCGTCCGTGGTGTATCCCGCTTCCCCTGTCCATGAGATCCATGGAGGATACCCCCATCTTGTATATTTAAGATCACCGTTTGATAC
>JAIVYW010000097.1:0-6470 GCA_048635215.1 Candidatus Atribacteria bacterium | reverse complement strand
ATGCTGTATCATAGCACCAATGATATTTATCATTTCACCTACTACATTCCCTCCATAGATCTGACCACCTATAAGCAAACCTGTATCCCTCTCGAAAACTAATTTCACTCCTAAATCCTGTGTACCCGGGATAGAGCCAGGATGTTTATCAGGAGAACTTACTTCCGCTGATATTACATCTATGCCGAATTCTTTTGCTTTTTTTTCCGTCATGCCTGCTACTCCAATTGCTAAATTACCAAAGCAGGTGGAAAATATGCTTATCGCACATTCCATTCTCCTCCGCAGGCTAAATAGATTTGCTCCAGCTACTCTGGCTTCAGTAGTAGCTAATGAAGCTAACCCGATAGTTATAGGTGTTCCGCTAAGATAGCACTTTTTAGATGCACAATCACCGACAGCAAAGATGTTCTTATCACTTGTCCTCATAAAATCATCAACACATATACCCTTTCTATCGTCAACTTCTAAACCGGCATTCATGGCAAGTTCAGCATTGGGTTTTACCCCTATACCTAAAATCACTACATCTGCCTTAAGTTTCTGTCCATTCTCCAATTCAACATATTGAACATTTTTCTCACCCAAAATGGCTTTTGCTTTTCTGCCAGCTAAAATTTTTACACCCCTCTCCAATAGTTTTTTCTCTACACGAATGCATATCTCTTCATCACAAGCCAAAAGTAAACAGTGAGGTAGAAGTTCTATCAAGCTCACATTTAAATTCCCCCTTTTATTGCACTCATCGGCAAATTCCAAGCCAATAAAACCTCCACCAATTATAATAACATCCTTAGCTTTTTCCAAAGAAGATAATATCTTTTTTATATACTCTATATCTTTCTCTACAACAAAAACATTGCCCAAATCAACACCGGATAATGGTGGAACTAATGGGAAAGAACCTGTTGCCATGATCATTTTATGGTAACTGAGGTTTTCACCATTGGCTGTAACGAGTGTCCTGTCACTTTTATTTATGGAAATGACCTCATCTATAAGCAGATTTACCTTGTTATTTGAAAGTATTGTATCAGGAATCAGATTCTTCTCGGGGGTTCCAATTGTACCAAAGATATAAGGTATTCCACAGGGGATTAAGACTCTTTCCTCTTTACGAATAAGCGTAATATTAGCATTTGGATAATATCTTCTTGCTGTTATAGCCGAAGAAATGCCCGCGGGACCGCCACCAATAATAACAATCTCTTTTTCCATTGTTTATTCCTCCTTATTCAAATATTATTCTTAAATACTTTTCAAATTTTTCACCGATGATCTTCGTATCTTCTTCAATATCGGTAGTTGTTACATTTATCCAGTGAATAAGTAATTGGTCATCACGAATATCAAGAGTAAATGTTCCGGGAGTCAAGGTTATCGAATTTGCCAAAGCCAATTTCGCGATGTTTGACTTAAGTTTTGTTTTAATTATAACGATACCGGGCTTTATAGGCATTTTAGGATGGATAATTCTGTATGCGACATCAAAATTCGCTTTTATTATCTCCCATAAGAGCAAAATAATGTAAATAAGAAAGAAAAATGCTCTTTTAATACTGAACGGGGGAAATCCGAGCTCATTGAATGTTCTTGATAAAAATAACGACAAAACTAAACTAATTAGGATCCCGGTAATTACCTCTTGAATGTCGAAACTTGATGTAAAGGCAAACCATACAAATATCAATAGGATGAATAAATAAAAGAAGCTCCGTAATTTATTTCCCATGCTGTGTTCCTGTTTAATCACTATAATCTCCTTTCCGATATTTCCAAGTAAATTTTGTTTTTAAATGACTTAATGTCTATTTCTAGAAAAGCACAATAATTCTTGATTTTTTTTTGCCTTGTAACACTTTTCACAATTCGAATATAGCATTTTTTTTTATGCAAGTCAAGACCGGCGGAGGGTTACTGTATTCATAAAGATTTTGAATTGGAAAAAATGCTTATAGAAAGAGTACGCAACATCAATAGGAAATCATCAGAAAACCTAAAAGAAAGATACAGCGTTTCGCCCTATTTAAAAATTATGAAATGTTAAAAAGGCTTGCAAGAAGAAAGGCCAGATCTTGTTTATCAGACTGCATAGAATGATCTCAGAAGTCGCGATTCATCCGATATTTCGTAATAATTCCAGGATCTGATCCCCTGCTTCGCGTATACTTTCACCCATTTCTGAGCCAAGAGCGATATTCTCCGGCTGTATGCCCAGAAGGATCAATTTCTTCTCTGAACCGATAAAAAATTGTTTGATCTTTCCTAAACTCAGCGTATGTGTTGAAAAACCCTGCTCTTTCAGATCCTCAAGCGGTATAATAGCAGCGTCTCCGGGGTTGCCCTTGAAATCCACAGCATCGATCAATAATATGACCTTCTCTTTCCTGCCTAAGATCTTAAAGATATAGTTCTCAATGGCCATGCCGGCATCTATGAATTTATCGGGAGATCTTCCTTGTCCTTTTCTGGCGATATATATACCAATAGCGTCGTCACCGCGCAGCTCATTTCCTATGCCTACCGCGAGAACATCTTCATTGGAATACTTTTGAAGTTCTTGCGCGATCTCAGAGGGAATCATACAGTGATATACGGTGGCGGCACTTAGGACAGAGCACTACGAACATATCATCTCTTTTGTCGAAAGTAATGCTTCTGCTCACATCATCGACTATGCCTAATTTCTTCAATTTCTCATTAAGCAGGCCAAGGTTCGCCGGCTGCTTTTCGCCGAGCGAATCAAGCATCCATAAGATATGATCGCGGGTAGACAGTATCTCTCCACACTCCTCACAAACAACAAGGTCAAATTCCTTCACTGTGTGAAGATCATCCCTTGAAAATACCGCGAGTTCAAATTCCGGCACCATCTTGACGCCATCTTTTGTTGTGCACACCCTTTCACATTCACCGCACATGATGCAATGATCTAAATGCCATATGACCTGCCTTTTTTTGCCTTCCGCGTCATTTATTTCTTCGATCGCCTCCGAAGGACACCAATTTACGCAGCCGCCGCAGCCGATACAGCTGTCCTGCGGTTCTGGCTTCCCTTTGAAGCGGGGATGTATCGTAGCGGGCTTAAACGGGTATCTCGTTGTTGCGGGACGGCTGAAAAGGGACTTAACAGCTTCTCTCAACTCTCTTAGTTTTGGCAGCCACATACTATTTACTCTCCTTATCCTTGTACTTGTCGCAAACACTTTTCTTCCAGAGCTTCACTCCGGATTTGTGTGCTCCGCGCGCAAGTGCGTGTGCGCCTGTCGGCGAGGTTACAAGGATAAATACCATACATATCAGCGCCTTGACACCAAGCGGGTTGAACCCTACTATGACAACAACGCCGATTAAAACAAAGCAGATCCCCAGGGTAACGCACTTTGTCGCTGCCTGCAGACGGCAATAAACATCAGGCATACGCAGTAGGCCGATACAGCCGAAGAGATTGAAGAGAACTCCAATTCCGATTATTATGTATCCTATTATACTATTCATCAAAACTCTTCCCCTCCAGATGCTTCGCCAGAGCGATAGTGCCCAAAAAGGAGATCAGGGCCCACGCAATAGCGATATTCATATAAAAGTCCTTCCCTGTTTCAACGGCGATCAAGGCGGTGAATCCCACCACGACTATACCGAGAATATCGATAGCGACAACCCTGTCAGGAACAGTCGGGCCTCTCGCTATACGATAAAGGCAAAGAAAGCAGCATATCAGCAACACTACAAAGAATAGCATTTCGACGATCATCCGAACACCTTCATTAAATACTTCTCAAATTTTTCAACAATCCCTTTGCTTGCAAGATCTACATCATCTGACTTCACATTCAACCAGTGTATATAGATATATTCCCCTTCGATATCCACCGAGAGTGTTCCCGGGGTCAGGGTTATCGAATTACAGAGAACTGACCTCCCAGACCGTGATTTCAATTTCGTCTTCACCTTCACAATGCCGGGGTTTATCGGAAGATCGGGATGCAGGACACGGTACATGACATCAAGATTTGCCAGTATCAAATAATATGTGAATACCGGAATATAGACAAGGAACCAGAACAAGCGTGCTATATGCCATAGCCGTTTGTAGTTCTCAACAAATTCCTTTCCGAAGAGCAGCGCTACTATCAGAGCAACAAAAAAACCAAGTATCAATGTCTGCAGATCAAGAGGCAGCACCAGTAGGATCCAGATAATATACGAAATAAAAAAGAGTGTAAACCTTTTCATTTTATCACCAGTGTCTTATATGTATCGGCATTTAAAATCACTTCAACTGCAGGGGTCAATACCACCTCTCTTAATTGAGGGATCAGCAGGAAAGTGGTGGCTAAACATAAGACCGCCAGGATTATCACGCTGACAGACATAAAGAACGGTGCTTCCTTAATAGTTTTACAGCCTTCTTTCAACTTCCCGAAAAAGGCGAATTTCTGCACTTTCATGAACGACGCCAATGTCAGGATACTGCCGATCACTGCCCAGATCGCAAACATATAGTGGCCCGATTCAACACAGGCGATTATTATCAGAAGTTTTGAGAAGAAGCCGTTAAAAGGAGGCATCCCCGCTATACTGAGCGAAGCGATCAGAGATGTTCCTCCGGTGATCGGCATTGCTTTATTCAGCCCACCCATTTCATCAAGATTTCTGGTGCCAAGCCTGTGATAGACCGCACCCGAATTCATAAAGAGCAGGGATTTGAAGACCGAATGGTTCACCAAGTGGAACAAAGCCCCGAGAATACCGAGTTTTGTTCCCAAGCCGATGCCGAGGATTATATACCCGATCTGGGATATTGAATGATATGCGAACAGCCTTTTGATGTCCATTTGCCCGAGAGCGAGAAGCACTCCGAACATCATGGATATTATTCCCATATACGCGAGCATATTGCCCCCGTTGAATCCGAAAACATTGTACATCACACGGATCATCGCATATATTCCAAGTGTTTTGATCACGACACCGCTGAGCATCGCGGATATCGGCGCCGGAGCAGCCGGATGGGCATCCGGGAGCCAGGCATGGAACGGTATGATCGCCGCCTTGACCGAAAATGCGGCAATAAAGAGGAATAGCGTGAACCTCAAGAGAATATTGAATTCCGAATTTGCGATCGCCTCACTGATATAGGCCATATTCAATACACCGAACTGTGAATATAAAAGGGTTATCGCAAGAAGTATGAAAGTGGACGCGATCCCGCCCATTACCATATACTTGAACGATGCTTCCAGTTCGTCAGCCTCCGTTCCGAAACCGACCAGAGCGTATGACGCTATTGACGCGATCTCAATAAAAACGAAGAGGTTGAAAAAGTCTCCGGATAAAAGCACTCCGTTCATTCCCGCGAGCATCAGCAGAAACAGCGCGTAATAATAATTATTGGCGGTGTAACGCCTCATATAATTGATCGAAAACAATGTAGCTGTAAAGGCGATCAGGTTCACTATTGACAGCATCAATGCGCTGAACCCGTCAAGAACCAGGTTTATTCCCAGTGGAGGAACCCATTTTCCGATCACATACATTCCCGATTTATTAAACATGAAAATCGTCATAATAAAAAGTGCCAATGTGATCATATTCGCAATGATCTCGCTGATGACGCGAACCTTATTTTTGGTCAGCACATTTAAGAATACGACCATAAACGCGCCGGCAAGCGGTATTAATACAAAATACGGTAGAGTATTCATCCCTTCAACCTTTTTATTTCCGTTATATCAAAGGTGCCGAACCTCTCATAGATCCTGATAGCTACTGCTACCATCAGAGCCGTCACAGCAAGGCCAATAACAATAGCCGTCAGCACAAGAGCTTGAGGAAGCGGGTCCACACTTCTGGCAAGAAACTCATCTAATCGCATCGACTTGGTCATTATCGGAGCAATGCCATTATTCTTATAACCAAGAAGGATCAAGAACAAATTGACCGCATTTTCCATAATAATGAACCCGAGCACGATCTTTATAAGGTTCTTCTTGCAGAAGATCCCGTACAACCCGATAAAAAACAATATTAGGCAGAGAATATAAATCATTTGTCTTTCTCCGTTTTATCATCAAGGATGACTTTATGAGTAGACAGGACATAGAAGACAAGGAACAATCCCGCCATTACCTTGAGGGCTATCGCTACATTAGATATTGGGATCGTACCGCCGCTTAGAAATGTGAATGGTGTGCCGCCAAATTTCTGATGAAGGAAATTCACAAAGAAACCGCCGCCGTAATAGATACCCAGCCATGCTACCCCGATAAAAAGCAAAGCGCCAATAGACTCCACCAAAGTGCTTCTCGTCCTTGGAAAGAGTAGATCCACCCTCTCTTTTCCGAAAGAAAGCATGATGAGGATAAAGCTTGCCGCCATTATCACGCCGCCAGCAAATCCGCCGCCGGGTGTCAGATGTCCGAAAAGAACGATATAACATCCGAAGAGGAAGATAAATCCTTCGATCC
>JAIVYW010000096.1:0-6496 GCA_048635215.1 Candidatus Atribacteria bacterium | reverse complement strand
ATATTTTTCAAAGGGCTCCCTTCTGCACTTGCTACAATGATCCTTTCCATCTGCATTCCGTCAATAACATTATTAAATTTCCCGAATCCGTATTCAGGCTTTTCCTTTGCATCGAATAATTCGAAACCTGTTGCAACTATAATGGTATCGACATCAAATTCAATTTCCTCTTCATAGAGATCATAATTTACTGCATCGGCTTTACACACCTCTTGACATTTCCCGCAAGCCGGAGGATTCAAGCCGAGGCAATGCTCCGTATCAATGACATATGAATGCGGCACCGCTATTTTTGTAGGTAGGTATATGGCTTTCCTTGTTGCGAGGTTACCATCATATTCATTAAGCAGCTCCACGGGACATACATCTGCACAATCCCCGCATGATGTACATTTCTCGGCATCGACATAGGTCGGTTTCCTGTTCACTGTGATGTGGAAATTTCCAAGATAACCTGAAACTTCTTTGATCTCTGCATAGGTTAATAGTTCTATGTTCGAATTTTCAGGAACATCAGCCATTTTAGGGGAAAGAATACATGCAGCACAATCTTCTGTGGGAAATGTTCTTGATAATTGCGCCATATGTCCACCGATAGAAGGATCTTTTTCAACTAAATAGACCTTGATCCCTGAATCAGCGAGATCCAAAGCAGCCTGTATTCCCGCAATTCCAGCTCCGATTATTAAGGTCCTTTTGCCGATATTTATACTATACTTGGAAAGGGGTTCATTATATCGAACCTTGGCAATTGCCATTTTTGTCAATTCCTTGGCTTTATCGGTAGCCTTTTTGTGATCATCGTAATGTACCCATGCACTTTGCTCTCTTATATTAGCCATTTCCATTAAATACGGGCTCAATCCGGCTCTTTCCATAAGAGCCTTGAATGTGGGTCCTTGAAATTGAGGTGAGCAGGCGGCAATAGTAATTTTATCTAATTTATATTCTTGAATATCATTAAAAATGATTTCCTGTCCTTCTTTGGAACAAAGATGTTCATGGTCTTTTACAAATACGACATCATGTTCGTTTTTTAAGGAATTCAGCACTTCATCTATATTAACGACTTCGGAGATATTACCTCCGCAGTGACATACATATACTCCTATTCTCACTTTCTACTCCTTGTTAGCATTTTCATCGTAATGATATCCAAGATCAAATGCCTTTAGATCAATATCGATATATTTTGGGGAAACAGTTTCTGTAATAGCTTTTTTCAAGGATCCTTCTTTTACTATATCAGTGTGGGCTGCAACAAAGCCCAACATTACCATATTTGCGAAAAGCTTATTCCCGAGTTCTTCGGCGATCTTGGTTGCAGGAATGGGAAATGACTTTAATTTTTTATCAATTCGTTCCTTTTCCACCAGATGCGAATCATAAAACAGTACACCGTCATCATTTACTATTTGAAAGAATTTGTCATACCCTTCCTGTGACAACACTACCAGTATGTCAGTTTTTTCAACAAGAGGATAATGTACTTCATCATTACTTATTACAAGTTGTGAACTGCATGTCCCGCCCCTTGCTTCCGGCCCGTAGGATTGTGTCATTGAAACACTATTCCCATCATGAATTGAAATAGCAGTTCCTAAAACATAAGAAGTAAGGATAATTCCCTGTCCGCCAAATCCAACGATCTTGAAATTACAATCTCTCATTTTTCAATCCTTTCTTTTGTTTTCTTTATCCCTTCTTCAAAATTGTCAGAAAAACACGGGCGAGGTTCATATAGAAAATCTCCAATGATTATTTCTCCATAATTGGTAATTGGAATTTCTGTAGGGTTCGCAGAATTATCAATGTGTGATCTATCTCTTAATTCATTTATTAAACCAAGAGCATCACTTCTATTATTTTTTCTACCGAAAACCGTAGGACAGGGAGAAACGATTTCTATAAAAGAGAAGCCCTTATTACTTAATGCCTTCGCAATGGAATTTGCTAATCTTTTTGTATGAAGTGAAGTCCATCTTGCAACATAAGAAGCTCCGGCAGAAGCGGCGACTCCCACCAGATTAAAAGGGGTTTCATAATTACCATAGGGAGCGGTAGAGCTGAACGCTCCAACAGGTGTGGTGGGCGCTGTCTGCCCGCCTGTCATTCCGTAAATAAAATTATTGACGCAAATAACAGTTAGATCAACATTCCTTCTTGCCGCATGTATCAAATGATTTCCACCAATAGCAAAAAGATCTCCGTCACCGGAAAATACTACAACGGTCAGGTCCCGATTTGCTAATTTCAATCCTGACGCAAAAGGAATTGCCCTGCCGTGTGTTGTGTGATAAGCGTCTAACTTGATATATCCGGAAATCCTTCCCGTACATCCGATACCTGAAACAATTTGCATATTATCCATGTCTATATTCGCTTGCTTTGCCCCTTCAATAAATGCTGTTATATCCATGCCTAAGCCACAGCCGGGACACCAAATATGAGGCATCCTGTCTCTTCTGAGGTATTTATCAATAGGGTGTTCGTTGATTTCAATACTACTTTTTTTCATGGGCTAACTCCTCTATTGCTTTTACAATGTCGTCGATATTATGTATTCCGCCGCCTGCATGAGGAACCAATTTTGCGGAAGCATAGGGCGCTGCACATCTCTCAACTTCTAAAACGATCTGGCCCAAATTCATTTCTACAACCACAAAACCCTTAATGTTTCTTGCTATTTCATTGATCCTTTTTTCCGGGAACGGCCATATCGTAATGAGCCTTAAATATCCTACTTTGATCCCTTTCTTCTTAGCTTTTTCAATTGCGGGTATAACTGTCCTGGATGTAATACCGTAAGCAATTACAACAACATCGGCTTTGTCAATATCTCTTTCTTCCAGAATTATTATATCATCACTGAAGGCCTTGATCTTCTCCACTAATCTTGTTACATTTTTTTTCTGGACTTCCTCGGTCATTATGGGATAACCTCTTTCATCATGAGTTAATCCCGTTACATAATAATGGTATCCGTCCCCTGCTTTCGCAAAATCAGGAATGAGATTGCTTCCAGCTTCATATGGAAGGTAATCCTGCGGCCGCTTTTTTGTATACTTCCTACTGATAATTTCCAATTCATCCGACGGCGGTATAATAACTTTTTCAATCATATGTCCTACAATGGCATCTGAGAGAACAAAAACAGGTAATCGGTATTTTTCAGAATAATTAAACGCAATTATTGTAAGATCGAAAAATTCCTGAGGTGATTTGGGACATAATGTTATACTGCCATAATCACCATGTGACCCCCATTTTGCCTGCATTATATCTGCTTGACCCCAGGAAGTCGGTAATCCCGTGGAAGGAGAGCCTCTCTGGACATTCACCACAACACAGGGAGTTTCAGTCATCATTCCAAGGCCGATATTTTCATTCATTAGTGAAATACCGGGTCCGGATGTTGAGGTCATAGATTTTGCTCCCGCCCATGATGCTCCCAAGATGCCTGCCATTGAAGCGATCTCATCCTCAAATTGGATAAAAACCCCATCTAAAAATGGCAGCCTTTTTGCCATTCTTTCCGCGATCTCAGTAGCAGGTGTAATTGGGTAACCGCCAAAAAATCTACAGCCTGCATATATTGCCCCTTCCGCGCATGCGATATCACCCTGCATGAAATATTCACCTTCATATTTGCTTTTTACAATATTGAATAAACCGTGTGTTGTTTTATTTGTGGATTTTTCCTTTTTCTCAGGTTTTTCTTCATTATCTTTGACATAAATTGCAAAATCAGGACAGATCCTTTCACATAAGCCACAAAATAGACATTGATCAGGGTCCACTAATTTGGGAGGGTGATAACCTATTTGATTAAATTTCTCGGATATTTCAAGTACATTTCTCGGACAGTATTCAATACAAAACCCGCAACCTTTGCATCTTTCTTCAAGGATAATGATTTCTTTCAAATTTTTATCTTCCTTGTTTAGATCTATCTTTTCTATTTCACCCATTCACTTCTCCTCTATATAAATTTATTTCATTCCATATGTTTCCACGCCTTTTTGATTGCATCCAACACATCTTTGCCGATACAGTAATTGGCCTCAATGACAAGTTTCTTCACCGTTTCAGTAATTTTCGATACATTCATTTTTCTCAAAGCCGCCGCCTTAAAAGTGCTATTACGCGGTGCACGATCTACCTGTATAAGGACTAGCAGAGGTGGGTTTAAAGCACATCGGCTTCCATTTGACTCTGTGAATGCTTTTTAATTGGAATACTTTAAAGTCCCCTACACTGAATAGCGGGGTTTGCCTGATAGAAAGATGAGTGCATTTTCTACTTCGGGTTATTACCATAACTTTGGTATATTTTACTATATATACGGCAAATGTCAAGAGCATTTTTAAGTTATTTTAACTTAGTGCTATATTTCACAAATACGATGACATCCGTTCGCGCAGCGAATGATGTGTGAAGTGTGAAGTGTGAAGTGTGGTGTGTGAAGTGAGGAGAACAAAGCAATATTCACATCCGTAACCGGAAAAACAATATTTCGTTTAACACTCCAATTCTCCTGTTCCAATCATATCACGCCGCACCCCAAACAAGATATGGGACAAGCTTCACAGTGCACCAGTAGACCCAGGGACCAGGGACAAGGGACAAGAGAATAAGAGAAATCGAGCAAGGATGATATTCCACTCAGGAATCATCGTCTCGGTGATCATAAGTAATTATTTTACTGTATTTTAACTTAGTGTTTTGATTCACAAATACGATGACAATGGAATGTTTAGCATCAACTGGGAACGATATTCACACTTACCCTCCGTCATTCCCGCGAAAGCGAGGAATCCATCTGGTATTTGCTTCTTGTGTTTTCCCACTTTACACTTCAGACTTCAGACTTCAGACTTGCTGAGCAAGGATCCATCGCCATTCCCTTTTCTCCACTTCGTACATCGCACCTCGTACCTCGTACTGTTTTTATCACTTCACACTTCACACTTCACACTTTCTTTTGCACTTGTCCCTTGTGCCTTGTGCACAGCGAAGCATAACCTTTGAACCTGGAACATGTATTTTTTAACGATCGTTTCAGCCAAGTTCTTTTAATAGCCAATCGGTCCATTTATCAAGACCCTCTCCGGTTTTCGTGGAGAGTTCAATGATAACAGCTTTGGGATTGACTTTCTTTATATTTTCCTTCATAAGGCCGATATCGAGATCGAGTACACCAAGAAGGTCGCATTTGTTTATCACTACTACCTGAGAAGTATTGAAAAGCAGCGGATACTTCAATGGCTTGTCCTCGCCTTCGGGCGTGCTCAGAACAGCAACATTGAAATGTGAGCCGGTATCAAATTCGGCGGGACAGACCATATTGCCGATATTTTCGACGAAAAGCAGATCTATTTCTTTAAGGTCCATCTGATCCGCGGCCTGCCTTATCCAGGCGGCTTCCAGATGACATGCTCCACCGAAGGGCCCTGTATTTATTGAAACGATGGGGACGCCGTGTTTGGCGATCTTATCCGCGTCCAGGGATGTTTCGATATCGCCCTCAACAACACCTATTCTTTTCTTTCCCTTGAGGGCTTGGATCGTCTTCTCTATAAGGGTTGTTTTACCCGAACCCGGCGAGCTCATCAAATTGATGGCGAGAACCCCGTTATCACTGTAATGCTTTCTTGAATCATCCGCGACACGGTCATTTGCCGCAAGCACTTTCTTTAATATTTTGATCTGCATGATGCCTCCTAATCTACTTCAACGGAATCTACATAGAGTTCTCTTCCTGAAACTATTTTATATTCCTGTGACTTACAGGAAGGACAGATCAGGAAGAACTCCGATTCTATATTATATTGTTTTTTACATTCTTGACATTCAGCGAGAAACGGGATGATGTCAATGTTCAGGCTGCAGGCACTGAATTCCGTATCCTCCTTTATCGCCTCAAAAGAGAATTGCAGGGCTTCTGAGACCACACCTGAGAATTCTCCAACCTTCAGATTGATCTCGAGGATCGTCTCGTACTCCTTTTCCTTGAGATTCTCAAGGACGATCTGCATTACATTCTGTACTATGCTGAGTTCATGCATGAAATTCAATCTTCATTATTTTCTTCGCATTGCTTTTAATACTGTCTTCTACCTCGGAAGTGCATTTTTCGCTGAAGGTAACATTATCCGTTATCTCAATTGCGTAAATGGTTATCTTCTCCGGCATTTTTCCAAGATATCTCTTTCCAAGTTCGAGAGCCGTAGGGAAATTCAGATTGTGAAATGTTGAAATATTCACCGCCTTGGATAATTCTTCCATCGGGATCTCGAGCAATGTACCCGGGGGATGTTCTCCGGTCTTCACCGAATCGATGATGATCACACGATCATAGCCCTCCATGCAATCTACCAATTCCATCCCCGAGGTACTCGCCACCTCAGTATCGACCTCAGGATACAGTTCTTTTATTTCTTCTGTGATCCTTATACCTACAGCATCGTCGGACAATATCGGATTTCCGATGCCT
>JAIVYW010000095.1:0-6460 GCA_048635215.1 Candidatus Atribacteria bacterium | reverse complement strand
GGAGAAACACATGTCAGCACATTGTTCTTGATGGTGACGACCATTCCTACACCGCCGTATGTTCCCTTGGAGTTCCGCAGCAGGTCTTCGTGCACTTTCTTCTCAAGGAAGTTGGAGTGCGGATCAAGATTATTAAGCATACCCTCGATCGCATAGTGGAATAATTTTGACATTTCCACATCGTTGATATAGAATTTCTTGATCGTCAGCAGGGATTCCTCAAAGAGCTTTTGAGCATCCTTGATGTCCTTTTTTGATTCCGCCGCAGTAATCGTAACACAGATCAGCAGCATAAGCATTATTGCGATGAACGCTCTTTTTATATTCATTATTACCTCATTATTAACAATTCCGGATCGAATGGATTACCGTCGATCCATGTGCTGAAGTAGAGGATGTTCTTTCCTCCGTGATCAGCCATGACCTTTCCCAAGAGGTCGCTCTTTTTTATCTCCTGGCCTTTTGACACATAGACTTCGCTCAAATTCGCGAAGACCGCGGCAAAACGCTCATCCACTGAAATGATTATAACATTTCCCTTCCCTTTAAGCCAATCTGAAAAAATAATCTTCCCAGATATGGGGGAGAAGAGCTCATTTTCTACTTTTTCAAGCTCAATGCCGTCATTATTGATCGATATGCCGAATTCCTCATTTACAGATTTGCCAAATCGGGATACGATCTTGCCGGAAATATTAAGATTCAATTTAGTTTTGTAATTAGCAATGGTAACGCCGATCTTTCCGAGGTCTTTTTTTGCGACCGTCTTTGTCTCAGTATTTCTCCTTTTTTCCATTTCCTTGCGTATCATATCCTTTATCTGCCTATTGATCTTGTTCTTTTTCTCTTCCAATCCCACAAGATAATCGCGGTATCGGTTCTTTTCCTTTTTAAGTTTCCCAAGATATGTGTTCTTCAGATTCTTTTCATTCTCGATATTGCTGGACTTCAATTCCACCAGCTTCCTGACCTTTTGGATCTGATTTGAGCGTATGCTGTACTCATCGTTTTTTTGGATTAATTCTTCTTTGGTCTTAAGCAGTTGCCGGACATATTTGCGGTTCTTTTCGTTCAGTCGCCGTAAAACTTCATATTTCAAGACATTCTTGTCAAAATCATACGCAAAGAAGGCAGAGTAGGACTTCTGCATTGTTCCCAGCGCATACCACTTGCCGAGCGCCGCCCTTACCTTCCCCTTGATCAGGAAAAAATCTTTTTCCAATTGCTGGATCTGTTGGCCCATTTTCCCTATTTCGGAATTCAATTTACGCACTTCTCTTACATATCGGTTCATTTCCTTCTTTGATTTTTCTAATTCATGATCGATATGTTCGATATCTGAAAGGGTTACATTTTCCTTACGGGACGCATTTTTGATGAGCTCTTCATTCTTCTTGATCTCTTTTTCCACATCCTTCAGCTCTTTTTTATAATTATCCATTGAGCCCGCGGAGAATATCATCAACCCCAATAAGGGATATACGATCACTTTAAATAGATCTTTGCGGAAATGAGCGAACCCAGCCATCCGAAAACGCCTCCAATTATAATCATATAGATCGCTTGAACAGGGGAGATCAGGGCAAAACGCGAAAATATTTCAGGCGGAAAAATAGAGGTTTTGAAAAGGTATAACGGCAGAAAGAAAAGATCCGCCACCACTCCGCCGATCAGGCCTTTTAATATACCCTCCACCATAAAGGGAAAGCGGACAAAGGTTTCAGTCGCGCCGATCAATCTTTTTAAATAGATCTCCTGATCCTTGGTGAAAACCGATAGCCGTATCGCATTCCCGACGATGAGTACCACCAAGAGTGAAAATAGAATAAAGATCGCGCTTCCGAAGTTTTTCAAATACATTACCATATCGCTCAATTGCTTCTGAATGGTCGAGCTTTCAACCGCCTGATGATCTTTGAATCTCCCGTATATGGCAGCAAGGTCGTCCGGCTTGACCGATCCCTTTGTAAATGCCCATATTGCTTCCGGAAGGATATCCTTGCCGTAGATCTCAATCAGGTCCTCGATATTTTCATCGTCCTTGATCTTTGAAAAGACATCGTCTTTGTTCAGGAATTCCACACGCTTGACCGCTTGCTCATCTTCAAGCCGTGTCATGAGGTCTTCTCTGTCAGAAATATTTGCCGTCTCCTTGATATAGAATATCAGCGACGGTGAAGAGCTCAGATTGTCAATGAGCAGCTCGACGGTGTTGAAGATGGAGAACATTACTCCAATGATAAAGAGTGATATTGAGATCAGGGTGACTGAAATGACAGTAACGGAAGAATTCCTGATGATATTCTTTGTGCCTTCTCCAATGAAATATGACAGGTTTTTAATCACTGCCGAGTACCTCGCCATCTTTCAAAAAGAGTCTTTTGTTATTTGAGACCAACTCCGGCAGCCTTTCATCATGAGTCGCGACGATCACCGTCATCCCCAGAAGATTCAATTCCCTGAATTCCCTAATAATGTCAATACTGATAGCATCGTCCAGATTCCCGGTGGGCTCATCGGCGATAAGTAGCAGAGGCGAATTTGAAATCGCCCTTGCGATGGCGACCCTCTGTTGCTCTCCGCCCGAAAGATGATGGGGAAATAAGTGCTCTTTGCCGTTAAGCTTAAGAAGTCTCAGAACCTCTTTCACCCTTCGCCGGATGTAATTTGGCCGATGCCCGAGCGCGAACATGGCAAATTCGATATTTTCAAAAACGGTCCTGTCGTAGAGAAGCTTGAAATCCTGAAAGACGATACCGATCTTTCTCCTGAAAAAGGGGAGCTTCCTTGCGGGAAGCT
This sequence comes from Candidatus Atribacteria bacterium, assembly GCA_048635215.1. GTDB lineage: Bacteria > AUK180 > AUK180 > AUK180 > AUK180 > JAGLWT01. The sequence continues at coordinate 3,661 of JAIVYW010000095.1, read as the reverse complement.
TTTCCAGATCCGCCCCATTGAAAATGATCTGTCCCGAAGTGGGAGTGATGTCTCTGTACAGAAGTTTTAATAATGTTGTCTTCCCTGCACCGGAAGGACCAAGCAGAAAGAGGAAATCTCCGCTGTTCACGAAGGCATTCACATTTTTTAAGGCGAAAATATCTCTTTCGAAAATGACAGAAACATTTTTGAGTTCGATCATTCTTTTATCGGCACCACGCAGAGGAATTTAAATATCCCGTCGCCTGTATTTCTAAATTGATGGAGCACCATTTCGGGAACGAAGCCGAAATCTCCCGGCTCCAGTGTAAAATCGCCTTCCTCTGTTGCCAGCAGTCCGCTGCCCTCAAGAACAAATATCTCATGTTCCCACTCATGTACATGTTCGGGAGTATGGCCGTCTTTTTGTACCTCGAACATCCTCATCGCGTAGTTCTCCGCGCCGTCCTTCTTCGCTACCAGCCAGCGGATAGTGGTATTCGCGGCACCCTGCATATCGATCTTCTGTGCTTCAACCTCATCAAAGTGTTTTCTTATGACCATTTCTTCCTCCAATTATTCAAATAGGAGCGTTTCTTTCCTACAAGTATTATTATAAATGAAAAGAGAGGATATAGCAAGCGCGATGCGTGCTTCGCGCATTGCGCTTGCGGGAATGCTTCGCAGTACCGAAGCGTCAAAGAGGATGCCGGTGGTCAGAAACGAGATATTCATTCTATAGGTCTCGGAGAAGTCTTTTGCGATCTCACCTTCCAATTTTCTTGTTAATTGATATGAATGGCCGCTCAAAGACCTTTTAAGCGGCTGTGATAGAAGTTGAACAAAGTGATCCACCCCTGTCTTGCGGGCCGCTTCAAGGGAGTTCAATGTCCCCTGTATCACTTTTCCAAAGGGAAAATCAGGATAACGCTCGGCATCGCTGTGCTCAAGATCACTGAGCCTTAATACGAAACCGCTTTCTCCCATCGCATTCCTGAGGTCCTTATAATTAGTAGTATCTCCCGAAATAATTTCACATTTAAGATACTTCAGATAACCGGGAACCTCTTTTCCGGGAAGGTCAAAGACACATAAGTGCGGAACCTTACCTGAAATGATCTCTACAAAGTGTTTTAATGCGGGAGAAAATCCCCCGATTATCAAAAGCGGCTTTTTTAGATCCATGGATGATTATAATAGAAAACTCTGAAATCACCAAATTATCGGAGCATTTGCCAATATTCAAGGTATTTAAAATGGAATTCCTCTTCCCATATCCTGTGAAACAAGTGCATCCTCTTGGCGGCATTAAAGTATTTCTTCAGGATTGACGACATCAAAGGAGAGTTATGGGATACTCCCCACCCCACCATTTGAATATCAGAGATAGGGAGGCCGATCGACAATTCAGGGTGATGCTTTTTTATCAAAATGCACAGATCGCTGTCCTGAGCGGAGACATCCGCGCTGCCATCCAGTATCGCACCGATCTGAAAGGTAGTATCATCGACATATTTGAATGTGAACCTCAGCCCCAAATGCCGGCCTATCTCCATGAATTTCATGTGGTATGAAGAGTATTCTCTTACAGCTATCTTGTGAGAGACCAGTTTCTGTAGTATATTAATAGATTCACCGTCACGCAAAATAAGAAGCTGCTTAACGGGATATAAGGGGATTATGTCCATGATCTTCAGCCGCCAGGGTAAAACGGTCAGGGTATCGCTTATCAGATCGACATCTTTAAAAATCCCAGGGTCATATGAATAGTCGGCATCTGTGATCACCCGCTCACCGATCTCGTCTCCATTTGAGTAAATATCTTTAAATGATACGATCTCAACCTTGAGTTCTACGCCGATAAATTGAGAAAACAATTCCATAATGCGGTAGTGGAAACCGATGATCTTCCCGTCTTCTGTCAATTCATATACCGAGGGTTTCTCGCGGCATGCCGCTTTGATATATCCCCTCTCCCTGATCTTATCCAGAAAGGCCTTTTCTTCGGAATTCAACTTGACAGCTCCACGAAGCAATTCAAGTTCAGAAATATGATGGTCAGCAGAAATGCTGATTGAACCGCAGAGCAATAGGAGTAAAAGAGTCGTGATTACCTTCCTCATACCTTAACGCCTCCAATATATTGTAAAGAAAAATATCTCATAAGTCAAAATAAATATTTTTACTGATAAATATTTCTACAGCTATTGACTTATTAAATAAATATGCTATACTGCGGTGGGTTTGAAGGGAGAAAACCGGAATTTTATTATTTTAGTGTGATCCCGTTTTGCCCAATCGGTTATCTTATTGGGTGCCGGTGCAATGCCGGCATCCTACTTCACCGACATCTCGTCTAATTTATCTTTTAATGATTTCATTGCACGAAGTTCAACTGGGGCTTCCTTGAAAAGCTTAAGGCCTTGTCTGGCGTATTTAGGATCTTTTGAACATCGGGCTAATCTGAATATGATCTCAACTCTCATCGAAAGGTCGTTTTGATCTTCATACAATTTAATTAGTTTCTCCATTGTCACATCGGGATTATCTATCTGGAGGTTATCCGCCTCCAACATTAACAAAAGGTCTCTCCTCTTATTATCATCTTCATCAGGCAAAAGAGAGAGCCTCTTATCTAAATATTCCTGAGAGTTGTGGTAATTCCCTGCGGTATTATGCTCAGTTGCCATGTCCAGATACAGGCCGGGCAGGAAATTCGTCATCTTAAGTGTTTCCGCTTTTTCCACCGCCTTATAAAAACATTCGAGGGACTTCGAGGAAAGCCCCATAACACTATACAGGTCGGCTAAATTACCGTAGGAAAAGAAAATATCCCGTTGCGCTCCCAATTCCAATGCGATCTTCAGGGCATAATTAAACTGAACTTCAGCTTCTTCATATTCTCCGAGATTTAAAAATAGGATCCCAAGGTTTCCGCAAGCAAAGAGCTCGCTTCTTCTTGCGCCAAGTTCTCTGCTGAGTTTTTGTGATTTTTTGTAATATATCAAAGCATTGGTATTGTCTCCCAGTTCCCGAAATACCGTACCAAGATCCAGATACACATTGATCAATTCCTCCTTATGGCCGCACTTTGCCGAAATATCCATTTCTTTCAAAAAATATTCTTTCGCTTTCTCCATTTTCCCTGTCTGCAGATATATAACTCCCATATTACCCATAACCTTGGCAAGTTCGATGTTTTCACCTCTTGCTTCAAGCACGGTCCATTCTTTCTCATAATATTCCATTGCCGCTGAATAGTCTCTAAGGTTCTTTTTTATCACTCCCATGGAATGCCAGTATCTGTCAATGCTGCCCTCACCGGCAATTTTCTCGAATATTCCCTTATTTTCCATCAAAAGCTTTTCGGCAGAATGATATTCGCCTTGTTGAATGAACAGTCCTGCCTTTCCTAATATCGCTTTCATAAATAGGGATTCTGATACAGGCTCCTTCACAAGATCATCAATGATCGCCTCAGCTTCACTCCATCGGCCTACCAGTATATAGCTTCTGGATAATGTAATCCTAACATTTGCTGACAACTCCGGAGAGGGAGAATTATCGAGTAATTTCTCCATATAATCTATCGCCTCATTGTTCTTGTATTCAGATAATGCCTTTTCATAGGCGAGCGTCAGGTATTTCACTGCCTCTTCGGATTTTTCGGCGTTATGATAAT
>JAIVYW010000094.1:0-6526 GCA_048635215.1 Candidatus Atribacteria bacterium | reverse complement strand
AACAGAAGTAAAAGGAGCATTATATACATGAAAAGCAGTACAATGGCGAGATCCAAGGTATCGCCCTTCATTATTTCCAGAAGGATAGGGACCGAAAGATATCCGCTGTTCAAAAAAGTGAATAGCGCGAGATTTTCTTTCATAAACCCCGTTTTAGTGATCTTTCCGAAAAGATAACCTCCGGCTATCCCAATGGCAAGGAAAGCGAGCGTTATGAAGGGGATATACCAAAACTGGAGAAGAACCTCCATATTGAACCTCAGAAGGAATTTATGAAGTATCATCACGGGGATAAGAAAATTTACAAATAAGGTTGAGAGGGGTTTCAGCCACCCCTTCGGCAGGAAAAGCCGAAAGGAAATATATCCAAGGACCATCAGGCCGAATGTTTTAATGATAAACTGAAGGATCGGGTAGGTAGTCAATTCAGCGCTCTTATTAATGAATCATAATGCTAGATCCGTTTTAATAATCCACATCATGCTTACATTGATATTATTGATCATTACTACTCCTATTGATCCTGAATCTTCGACAGGTTTTCATTATAACCTGATATTCATAGCTCTTTCTCCTGAAGATCACTATAAAGAGAAATTCCATGAGATATATACTTAAAAATGTGATCGTCAATGTTAAAAGATTCTTAGAGAAATGGGATAAAAAGAATTTAGACCCCGTAAAAAACAAACCGAATATCAGGATAACAGTTAAGTAACTCAAGTTGAAGGGGTGAAATCGGTATTTGATAAATACTGTGGTAGAAATAATGATACTTAGCAGTATATAGCTCATGGCAGTGGCATAGGCAGCTCCCAAAGCCCCGAATCGAGGGATCAGCAAATAGTTCAGTATCAGATTCACCAGCAGAACTACAAGAAGGATGAGAAAATAGGCCTTTTGCATATTTCCAAAAGAAAGTATCGGCGCATTCAACCCTGTTATGATATTCAAAATGAGCCCGGATGATAAGATAGTGAGGATTATCCCCGATAGAGTTATGTAATCACTGCCGAAGATCCCTGCCACCTGTTCAGAAAAAAGCAGGAAGATCAGCAGAAGTGGAAATGAAACGAGAAGTATCATACGATTAAAGATATGATATGTATGGCGGAATTGCTTGCCAAAACTACCTTCTTTTGAGATATGAGGAATGAGGGATCTTGAAAAGAGAGTCATGGGCAATAGAAGAAAAAAGGCGCTTCTTACTGCGACCCTGTAGAAGGCAACTTCTGCCATGGGCCGGAAAACTCCGATCATGAAAGTATCTATATTTGTCATAAGAACAAATGTTAATGAGGCAAAAAAAAGAGGCAGGGAAATATTTATCAATTCCTTTAATGGTACTCTAGTGCTTGGGCTTGAGAATATCCGTGGCTGCTTCGACCGTAGGATCAAATATTCGATCACAATATTTATCAGCATGGCGCCAAGGTATATATATACCACTGTATTAATCGGCAATGGAGTAAAAATATGAGCCAGGATGGCAAAGCGGAATATTGTTTCGGAGATAATGGATAGATTCAATGAGAACATATCTCCGGTTGCCCAGATCACGCTTCTGAACACCTTCTGTATCGATGAAAGGAAGATATATGGGATGAAGATGAGTAGAATGCTTTCTCTCGCTGCAGGAACCGCGAGGATGCCCGCCATAATAAACAGAGAGAGGAGTACAACGAAAACAAGGCTTCTGCTCATAATGAACCTTACCTTTCCGTATTCCTTATCGGCAAGGTATTTCGCTCCCAATTTCAAAATGCCCCGGTCCAGCCCGAACATAGGGATGATGGCAAACATTGAAATAGTGGCGAATCCCCAAAAGAAATACCCCGCGTCTTCGGTCTTGAAGAATCTTGTAAGAAGCACGATCAGCAAAAAAGTCAGGCCTCTATTCGCGATCTCAAAAATAATATTAATGCCGCTGCCTTTAAGTAGAGTAAATAATTCCTTTCTTTTTTGATCCATCTGGGAATTATATTATTTTTCCCCCATTTATTCAACTCCTCCGCCCTCTTGAAAAAACTGAAGTATTCCGATAAAATAAACTATGCCAGCGAATCTTACTCCCGATTACTTACGCAATGAGAAGAATTACAAGTTAGCAGCTGATCAGGATGAGAAACTCTATTGGCTGGAGCAGATGTATTCTACCATCCCAAAACATAAAGGTACGGAGAAACTTCAGGGCGAGATCAAGAAAAAGATCTCTCAGCTGAAAAAAAGCATGGAAGGGGTGGTTAAGAAGAAGAGCTCAGTTTCAAATAAGATAGAAAAAAGCGGTGCTGCCCAGATCCTGGTCATCGGCCCCGCAAATGCAGGGAAATCGACATTCTTAACGATGTATACGGGGCATTCATCTCAGGTTGAGAGATACGCCTACACCACAACTGACTTTGTCCTCGGAATGGGTGATTGGGAAGACCTATCATTTCAATTCATCGATACCCCTGCCATTAAAGAGGGCTTCACTCCCTTTTTAGTGTTTAACCAGCTTCGGATCGCTGACCTGGTAATTGTAATATTAACAGCGGAGAGCGATCCCGCAACACAATATGAGAAGTTAACTCAATTTCTCGGTAAAAAGAATATACGGCTATTGGCCTCCGGGGAGAAGTATGAGCAAGAAGGTGCTGTGAACCTGCCGCATATGATCATAATGAATAAGATCGATCTGATCGATGACTACACAGCCCTCGACAACTTTAGAGATTCGATGGACTTAAAGGTGATCTCAACCTCTCTGATACTTGGAGATGACAGAAATGAGATAATGGAGGAGGTCTTTGCTCTAAGCCGGAAGATCAGGATATATACGAAAGAGCAGGGAGAAAAACCCAATATGGTAGATCCTTTTGTCGTTGACGAGGGAACCACGGTGATAGACCTTGCCGCGCATATTCACAAGGATTTCGTAGCGCAGTTCAATTATGCGCGTGTATGGGGAGGGGAGTTCTATGACGGGCAGAGGATCGGTAAAACAGAACCGCTCTCAGAAGGCCTTGTTATTGAATTCTACCTTCACGATTGAACACTGGTTCACTGGGCCACTTGCTATTCATTGTTCATTATTCATTTCTCAATTATTCATTTCCCAATCAATATGTAACCTTTTTACCAATTGCAGCGTTCTATTAGTTGACGGAGGTCAAGATGAAGAAAAAAACACTTCTTTTCACCATTGTTTTGATGTTTTTATCAATGAGCCTGTTTGCCGGCGATTCCCCAGAGATGGGTAAGGGAAGGCATCCGGGTATGAAAGACGGCGATAATTACCACGGCCGTATACATTTTGAGGAGAGGATAAAAGAAGCCCTTGAACTCTCTGATAAGCAATTCGATCAATTGGAAAAACTTAGAATAGAGCTGGATAAAAAAGCCGCGAAGATCAAGATACAGATCGCAAAAAAAGAACTTGATATCAAGGAACTGCTCCTGGAGGACGACATTGATTTTAAAGCCATCAAAAGGGTATTGAAGGAGATCAATGATCTGGATTACGAACTTAAAATAATCAGGATTTTGCATCTCGAAAAATCCTCGAAGATACTTACTAAAGAACAATTTGCCAAATTCAAAAATCATTTTTTCCGAGGTGATAAAAAGGAGAAAATGATGAAGAAGAAAAAGACATATAGAGATAGAGACTAATAACCCTTCATTATGCGGGGGTGAATTCATCACCCCCGTATATCAACAACCATAGTAATAAGATCGTTCAAAAGTTCCAAGTTCAAAAGTTCAAAGGTTAAGAAATGATACTCGGGTTGTAGGATGATAGGGTGATAAGTTTGTAGGTGGAGATGGATGGATCTTTCATTGCACTCAAGATGACTGCCCTTTCCAAATTAACCTATATTCACTGTCAGTTTCTATTATTCACTGTTCACTATTCATTATTCACTTCTCTATATGCCTCTAGCCTCTATCCTCCATGCATGAACCAGAACACCAAAACCTATTTTCCCATTTTCCGGACATCAAATGCTCCTGAGAATACCATTTTCTTATAATACTTAAACAGTTGAGTTGTTCATAGAGCTTAGTGAATGGGAAAATATTAATGGTGAAATCTCAAACATCTCTTGAAAACTAAGTGTTTCCGGTGTTATAATATAAAAGATATGTTCGACAAAGGAGGGAGATATCATGAGAAAATCTGTGGTAGTAGTGATCCTGGCTGAAGGATTTGAGGAGATCGAAGCATTTACACCGATCGATATATTACGGCGTGCCGGGATAGAGGTCGTTATAGCTGGTTTAGAAGGGGAAAATATCACCGGGGCTCATGGCGTTAAGGTGGCATGTGATCTGGAAATTTCTGATATGGATTTTGATATGATAGACGGTATCGTTCTTCCCGGCGGCCTGCCCGGCGCGGAAAACCTCGCATCTTCAGATATTGTATTGGATGCCATAAAAGTCCTTAACGGTAAGGGTAAATTGGTCGCGGCGATCTGCGCCTCTCCTGCTTATGTTCTGGAAAAAACAGGCATCCTTGTTGAGAGATCAGCTACCTGTTATCCCGGCTGTGAGAGCCGCTTCTCTCCCGAGATCAAATTCTTAGTGCAGGATGTAGTGGTTGACGGCAATATTATTACTTCGCGAGGGCCCGCTACGGCGTTCCCATTCGCTCTCGCTCTGGTTGAGTACTTAGCCGGAAAGGAAAAAAGAGATGAACTAGCAAAAGGACTGCTTTGGGCAAAATGAAATTTTCAGGTGGAATGCGTTGAATAATATAAATGGTAAGGAGTAAATAATGACAAAGATCGCATATTGCGGACTCGATTGTGATACCTGCCCCGCGTTCATTGTTCTGAAGAGTAATGATGATGAGTTAAGGGAAAAGACCGCCGCTGAATGGTCGAAAATGTTTTCAGCGGACATCAAAAAAGAAGATATCAATTGCGTAGGCTGTACCGTTGACAAGGGGGTACATTTTTCTCATTGTCACGAGTGCAAATACCGTGATTGCGCGCGTTCTAAAGGACTGGTTAATTGTGGAAAATGTTCAGACTATCCGTGTCAGGACCTTCGCGATTTCTTTAAATATGTTCCTGAAGCCAAGGCGGTCCTCGATCAGTGTAAGTGAAAAATGTCAATGGAATTGATCACCAGATCGATCAGAAGATATCTGGTCGGCCCTCAGCAGGAATTTATTTTCAAAAGAGCGGAGTCAATTGATCTCGGCAGAATAGAAAGTATCGATCTTTATATTCACATTCCTTTTTGCAAGAACCTCTGTCCTTATTGTCCGTATAATAAGATTAAATATGATGAGTCGTATTCAAAACCGTATCTGAAAGCGATACTGAATGAGATCGAGATGTATTATGAGAAACTGGGCGCCGTGAATATTGATTCAATATACATCGGGGGCGGTACTCCGACCAATCTCATTGATGAACTGGGTGTGATCCTGGAGCGGGTCAGAAAACGGTTCAAGGTCAGTGGAAATGTATGTATTGAGACCAATCCAAATGATATTGATCGGAAAAATGTGAATAAACTTAAGAACTTTGGTATCGATCTGATAAGTTTGGGAGTACAGAGCTTTGACCCGAAATACCTAGCCCTGATCGGGAGGAATTACTCTGTGAAGCAGGCCTATGAAGCCATCGATCTTGTCAATCGTTCGGATCTCAAATCCGTAAATATCGATCTGATGTTCGCCCTGCCCGGCCAGACCATTGCGGAATTACGATCAGATGTCAACAAAGCGATGAGCTCGGGGGTAAATCAACTGACCACATATCCGCTTTTCACTTTTCCCTACACTTCCGTGGGAAAATATATGAAATTAAAAAAGGTTCATATGCCGGGAATACGGATCAGAAGATCCATGTACAGGACTATTCATACGATGTGCGCGGATAACGACTTTGACCGTGTTTCGGTATGGGGATTTAAAAGATCCTCCGCTCCGAGGTATTCATCCGTGACCCGAGACAATTATATAGGCCTCGGTGCCGGGGCCGGTTCAAATATTCCGGGAACATACTATATGAATACCTTCTCCGTTTCGGATTATATGGAGCTATGCGGCAATGATAAATTTCCGACCGCATTGAAAATGGATTTCTCAAAGGAGATGACAGCATTTCACTGGTTCTACTGGCGCCTTTATGATACGAGGATACCGAAAGAGGGGATCAAAGGATATTCAGGTAAAACCGGCAGAAAGATGAGGCAGCTGATCTTCGCGATGAAGGCACTCAATATGTGTACTGAGAATGATGCGGAAATTCTCTTAAATGAGCGTGGTGCTTTCTGGCTGCATCTGATGCAGAATTACTTCTCACTGAATTATATCAACAAGGTCTGGACCGTTGCTCAGCGCGTCCCTTTTCCTAAAGAGATCCGAATATAGGGACGGTGGTTAAATAGTTAAGGGTTTATTAATGGGGATCGATCAAGATATTCCAATATATAAGGATCAGCGACAAGGAAATATTTAACGGATGAATCGCATTGCCAAGAGGCAATTTATAAGTAAAGCTATACAGGGAAGGAACTCTTAACT
>JAIVYW010000093.1:0-6527 GCA_048635215.1 Candidatus Atribacteria bacterium | reverse complement strand
ATGATAAATGAACCCCTGGACTTGCTTTATGTACGACAATTTCAAATCAATTGCTTTTGAATCATAAGGAGAAAAACCAATTTTTATCTGCATAAATATTTTAATATCGTACAACAGAGATATTATTCAAACCCGCTGATTGATTATACGCATATTCAGGTAAAAGTCAAACGAAAAGGTGGATTTTTCAATACTATACAACTCACTCTTCCAAATAGTAATTATAAAATCAGCGGGCCTCACCGTCCCCATTTGACGCTAACATTACTTTAATATACTCGTATTTCCATAACTGCATTGAACAAGAACCATTGCGCAGTATTTTTTTGCCGCTTCTCTTTATTCCTCTTATCAGTTTACTTTTTTCCTGGATAAGTAAATTATCATGTTCTAAATAGTCAATAAACAGGAGCAGGCCATAAAAAAAGAGAAAACCTTGAAAATATGCAAAGCTGGGGAAATCTATTAAATAATGAAAATAATCTTCAAAACTTCTTTCTTCAATGTAGAAATAATAGTGTTTTTTCTTATAGTCATTGACGGTATTCTCTTTTTGCTCGTGAAAATAATCTAAAATAAGGTCTTTTACCACATATACAATAGCATAATTGATATTTCTATTTTTGCAATAATGAAAAAATCCTGTTATGTAAGAAAGGACATTGTCATATGCATCCGGATTTTTTACATCAAAATGGAATTTTCTCCACCCCTTCCCCTTTCCCTCAACAAGCACTTTTAAATAATTCTCCACCTCTTTTTTTGAATAAGGCTTATACCGTTTATTTTTATTGTAAAGAGATTCAAGATCCTTATTGTTACTTTCGATATAATGAAAAATATTATTCCAGAAAAGTTTGGTATTTATCTGCGCTTCTGCATAACTGGTCAGAGAATCATTATTAAGAAATTCATTGTAATATTTTCCTAGAACTTTCGTTATTAAATTGTATTTGCCAAAAGATTCTACGAACTCAATTGTTTTAAAATATGTATCAATATCTTTTTGATAATTATTAGAAAAATCCACTAAATAGGATTCCACCTTTTTCCAATCATCCATAAAAATGTTTAATTTTATCAAATCGCGTGTCATTTCCCCGTACAATTCATCATATACATTGGGTTTTCTTTTTATTAAATCAAGAAGTACCTCTTCAGCTCTTTTGTAATTTCTTTCTTTTCCGAGACTACTTTCAATTCCAATGATAACCTCCAAATAGCAGGCTTCATCATAATCAAATTTAGAATTTATCATATCATCCAAAAATTTGATTTTTCCCTCGGATGTATCTATATTATTAAAATTCTCTTCCAACTTATCAATATATTCATTCCGTATTTGTTTTTTATTTTTCTGTACCTTTTTTTTGACAGCAAGTTTCTTATGTCTTCGTCTCTTTTTTTTCTTTCCCATATTATTAACTACCTTTTCAGTACATATTCAGATTCATACATTTATTATTCTGATTCATTCCCACAGGGATGATGGTTGCAAAAGCTGCAAAATTAGCTGTCATTTTCCATTATCTTCCTTCTTCATTCAATTCATTGTACCAAATATTTCTTAATACTCAAATTGGAGGGAAAAGGTGGATTTTTCAATACTATACAGCTCACTCTTCCAAATAGTAATCATAAAATAAGCGGGCCTCATCCAGAAATTTCCATCCTCCTTCTGGAATACTTCTGATTCCCTCTTTTTCCTCTTTTCCGGATATCCCCTTTCTCATATTTCCCCTCTCCTTCGGACATATTGGAACCAGATATGGGGACGGTGGTTGGCATAGTTGGCATAATTAGCCTCTGAATTACTTCGTAAGTAATGATATAATAGGCGATATCAGCGATTCAGTCATTTAGAAATATTCCAAAATAGTGGTGCCAGAAGTGAGGTTAAAAAAAGGAAATGACGATGGATTCCCGATCCCCGATGTAATCGGGGTAAACTCCACTGGAATGACAGGATACAGTGAACAGTGAATAATGAATAGTGAGGTAAAACCCAAGAAGTAAATACCTGATGGATCTTTCGTTACACTCAAGATGACAAATAGCGAGAAAGATGGATTCCACGCTTTCGCGGGAATGACGGAGGACAGGTCGTGTAGAGAAGATTGTTCAAAAGTTGAAATGTTCAAAAGTTCAAAGTTGAGAAATACAAATAGAGGTTATTGCGGAGAAGAAAAGATCCCTTCCCCAATTATTAGCTATTCATTTTTCACTGTATCATGTCATCCTGAACGGAGCGAAGGATCCATCTCCACCTACAAACCTATCACCTTATCATCCTATCACCCATTGTCAAGGGAATTATGAATCAGAACACTAGTTCTTATGCGCTCCCTCTCCCGTTATACGGTATGTATTGTAAGCCAGGGTCACATTCTTTTTCCCTTTTATCTTATCGAGGAATTGTCTGAACACCATCTCCTCCAGATCCCTTCGAGCCTTAACAACGACAAGAAATCTCAAGGTCAATTCGATACCTGAATCCTGAATCGTGACATAGACTTTTGGCGTGAAGATCGAGAAGTGAACGAGGTATTTTCTATTCAATTTTCGGACGGATTTCTCCACATCATCCTGTATGGACGCGGAATACTCCTCAATGATTGATAGAAGGATCTTCTCCGCCGCTTTATAATCGCTTTCAAAAGTAATTGTTACGGAGACCTCATCCCAGATGAATTTCCAACCTTTATTGTAGTTGAAGATCGGATACCTGAACACTTCCGAGTTGGGTATCTTCGCTATACGGCCGGTCGCCTGATCGGATTTCACCCAGTTCTCTATCTCCAAAATAGTGGTATTGTACACATCTATATCGATAATGTCACCCTTGTTCCCGTTGATCTCTATACGGTCTCCGACCTCATAGGGTTTTTTAAATATTATAAAGAACCACCCCGCGATCGCAAGTATCACTTCCTGCAGCGCAAGCGCGATTCCCGCTGAAATGATAGAGATCATGATCGCAAGGGATTTCACCATCGAAAACCATATCATAAGTATAAGTATGATCGTGATAGTAGTTGTGATATAGGCATTGAGCTTTTTCATCGTATAGCTCTTTCTTTTCTGCTTAACGCTCCTGTTGATCATACTATTGACGATCTTTGAGATAAACCAGAGGACAATAAGGACGAGCAGGGATTGGATTATCCTGAAGAAAACCGCATTCGTCAGCAATTCATTAATGGATTCGGGATAAAATAGTTCCATCATCAGAAAGCCGTAGTCCCCGTGAAATTGAAGCAGTCGATCTTCATACTCGGAACCACTATTCCTCCGAACCAGCCTCCGCCGATGAAATGCTGCTTATTCTCAAGCGCAGCGACCTTTTTCAATGTCTCCATAATATTAATCGTAAATCTCATATTATTGGCGGTCCCGAGGATCTTCCCGTCCTTGACCCTATAAACGCCGTTTCTTGTCATGCCGGTGAACATGGTCTTCTTCCTGTTAACGATATTCGTATAATTGAACCGCGTTATCAAGAGGCCGTTCTCCGTGCCTTTGATCATCTCATCCTTTGACATATCCCCGCCATTCAGTACTAGATTCTGACAAATGGGCATGGAATACCCGAATAACGCGTGCCCTGTAGAGGCCGTGCCCGCGATGGAGGCACTTTTTGTGTCATGAGCCACTTCAACCGCCTTTCCTCCCTCCAGAAGCGCCAATTTTTTCCTTTCCGTCAATTCCGGGTCAAAGGGGGCACCCATTGTGAGAGGGTGCGCGTGATCATCATAGAAAAATATATTGCTTCCCGTAACCTGTGTTCCCAATTTATCGGAGATATAACTCTGCTTCTCATTAAACGCCTTTCCCGAGAAGGCCATATAATTAAGAAATCCCATCATGTCACCTGCGGCATTGGGCTCCAAAATAACGGTCTGCTCGCCGGATGGGAATTCACCATGATCCTTGTAAAGGGACAATCTGCTTAATGGTTCATCAAGGGAATCAAGGATATTAATATCCCCCAATGCATGAGAGAATTGATGCAGATAAGTGGTATTGTCCCCATGCGCAGGAATCACTTGAAGGTCTACATATGTGTTCTGATTATACCCTTTATTGCCATATTTATTCGCCACAATATTAAATGACTTTTTAACATTTAATGAGCCGAAAACAAGCGCGTCTATCTTCTTCGCCTCATTGATAGTCGTACCCACTAGGGTCGCTCTTTCACTTGAGCCCGACTCCCCTGTCGCATCATCCCATTTACTTGAATTTGAAAAATTTCCACCTTCGGGATAGGGTACGAATGTATCATCGTCCGGATAGGAAAGGACGAATGTCTTCAATCTGTCATGCATCCTTTTCAAGGCCTCTTCATCTGAAATATTCATTGATGAGATACCATGCTTTTTACCGTACACAAGCTCCAGAACAATACCGAATTGTTCCTGCTCCAGATTCTGATGTATTTGTGAATTGGCGAACCTCGTAAGGCTGTTCTCGCTTATGCTCACATTTACACGGCAATAATCGGCGTCGGAATATCCGATAAGCAGGTCTGCAAAGTGTTCTAATCTGTCCCTTACCATTTCCCGACTCCTACTTCCACATCGCGGAATCTGGCAAAGGATGCTCCGTGAGATACACGGGCTGTCTGAACAGGCTCTCCCTTGCCGCAATTCGGTATCCCCCAGAACCTGTAATGCTCCTTAGAGGCAATGGCATCGCAACTGCCCCAGAATTCAGGCGAGATCCCCGTATAGGTGGGATTTCTGAATATCTTTCCGAGTTTACCGTTCTTTATTTCCCTTGCCAGTTCACAGCCGAATTGAAAATTCAAACGCTTATCATCGATAGACCAGGAGCGGTTAACATCAAAAAGGTAGCCGTCATCGACCTCGGAGATCATCTGATCCAGGGAATGCGTCCCCGGTAATAAATTAATACTGGTCATTCTCACGAGCGGTATATTTGAAAATCCGTCCGCCCTCATACATCCATTAGATACCTGCCCTATGACAGGAGCTGTTTCGCGAGAGGTCTGATAACCAACGAAAAGGCCGTCTTTCACCAAATAAGAGGATTGTGCGGGTACGCCTTCATCATCATATTGAAATCCCCCCAGGGCAGAATGCACCGTAGCGTCCGCTGTGAGGTTTACAATAGAAGAGCCATACTTTAAGTGATACAATTTATCCAAGGTAACAAAACTTGCGCCGGCAAGCGAGCGTTCATATCCAAGTACCCTGTCCAGCTCGGTAGGATGGCCCACGGATTCATGTATCTGCAGGGCAAGCTGTGATTCACCTATTATCAAGGTTTTCCTTCCGTGAGGAAGTTGGGGAGCCGACAGCAATAGGACCGCTTCTTCCGAGATCCGAGGTGCATGCTTCTCAAAATCCATTTCCTGAATGAATTCCCAACCGGCATTTCTAAAGTCGCCTCCAAAGGAAGCTGGATAAGACCGTGCGGCTAATTCACCGTTCTCAAAGGCAAAGCAGCCGATAGCGCCGCCGGTTTGTATGAATGTCTGTTTTATCATGCTCCCTTCCGTTGAAGCAAAGGTCTTGACCTCTCTTCTGAAGGAAAAGGATGAGTTGGCTATGATGATACGCTTGTCCGTCATCTGCAATTTTGAGTAGGATAGCAGTTTTTCTATCTTCTCCTCTTCTGATATCTCGAAAGGGTCTATCAAATATGGGGAGATATATTCACTTTCTACCTTCTCGACAGCAGATAATTTGATCTTCTCAGAGTTGTAGCGGGCGCTGTCTCCGGCAATTCCGACCGCCTTCTTTACCAATTGTGATATCTTTTCCTTATTGAGTTCTCCAGAGGAGGCAAAACCCCAGGCGCCGTCGACTATTACACGGACACCAAAACCGAGACTCTCAGAATAGGAATTCGATTCAAGTATTCCATTCTTCGCGCTCATGTTCTGATCCGTCCTCTGCACGATACGGATATCGCCGTAAGATGCGCCGCCAACCTCGATTTCATCAAGAGCGAAACGGGCCAGAGCCTTCATGATCAGTCCTTGAGCTTTGATTTGATCAGATCAGCAAGCCTCTTCATGCCCACTTCTATTTGCTCTTCGGAAGGGTAAGAGAAATTCATGCGCATAGTATTTTTCATCTTGTGATAACAGTCGAACGCACTTCCCTTGATATAGGCGACTTTTTTATCCACCGCTTCAAAGAACATCTTATCGGTATCAAAATATTCGGGCAGTGTTATCCAGAGGAAGAGGCCGCCTTCGGGTTTGGTCCAGCGGACGCCGGTTTCCGGTGGGAAGTTCTTCGCCATGGTGTCGAGAAACACGTCGAGCTTTTCCTGATAGTAGATGCGGCAGCTCTCCAGGTGCTCCTCGAGGCCCATGTCCTCGAGGAACGCGGTCCCCGGGTCACCGATGGACTTGTAGGAGACGCCGGCCACCTGGACCGAGCCCACCGGGATCATCCTGTCGGCCCCGTAGATGTCGCCGAGGCGGACGAGCAGTCTCATCAGACGGGCAGGGACAGCTCCCTGTTCCCCGTTCAGAATCCCTTCCTCTTCCT
>JAIVYW010000092.1:0-6555 GCA_048635215.1 Candidatus Atribacteria bacterium | reverse complement strand
ATTTATAAATCAGAGCACTCGTATTGCTCCGCAATTCTCAACTCTTCGCTTGGAACTTTAACATCGGGACAGTCGAACTCCTGCGGAGTACGGCGTGTCCCCTATTTATATTAGTTACAGCGTTCTATATCTTATCGATTGATTATAAATAAAATAAGCGAAAGAGCGGTTTTTTGGTTACGGCTGTGCTTATCTTTCCTTTTCCTTCTATTCGTTTTTTTCTACTCTCTTTTATCTGCTTCTCCCCCACACTCGAGCACGGCGCAGCCGTGCGCCCAACCGAGAGTTCCGGAAGGTGTGAGCATTCGTTAGAGCTTTTAGAGGCAGGAACGAATGTTCGAGGAAAAATGACATGCTGTCTGAGAGAGGAAACTTCCGAACGAGTTCATGCATTTTAATGAGTGTATGCTTCGGTCCGAAGGAAAAAGAGAAAAGAAAAGAGAACATCTTCCGGAACAATAATATATATATCTTTCTTTTTGAGCATCATGAAATGATGTGAGAAAAGCAGATGTTAATAATGAAAAGAAGGATCAAAACTACATAAATAGATCCTTTTTATTTTCATTATCATCGTGTTTATGAAAAAGGTCACAATTCAAAACCCAGGATGAGTCCGTGAGGAAAAATATAAAAGAAGAAAATGGAGATGACCGGATTTGAACCGACGACCTATGCGTTGCGAACGCATCGCTCTCCCAACTGAGCTACATCCCCATTAGGGTTATATTTTACATTATTTTTCTTTTAAGTCAATAAAATTTGAAATAACATTGGGCCCGGTGGTTGAAAAGTTGAAAGTTCAAAGGTTGTAGCTAGAAAAATGTGTGATAGGAACACAAGAGCACAAGTCACAAGTGTTCCAAAAGTACGAGATGCGGGGTGTGAGGTAGTGGTATTAGTGAAATTAAGTACTCACTACTTCATTTCGGTATTTAACCAAATACGAAACAACATTACAAATTAGTATTACATAACATTTGCTTGCATTGCGCCCGGATGTTTCCTCTCTGTTGGGTTTATTTATTTTGCTGACTCGATGAAAGCAGTTTTGATGATAAACCGTTGTCAATGCCTTGTTTGATTATTACTCCTCTCTAAGTGTGCGTATATAATTCCCGCTATTATCAAGCAGATTAAAACCCGACAATATATATTGACCGTCATAAGACCAACAACTTACTTTCCCATTCCAATCCGTAACTATCTTATTGGATTCGTCGCTGTCCATAATAACAAGACGATCTATATCTGTATCGTAGTACGCTATCTTCTGCAGGTCGTGTGACCAGTGGTAATTAAAAGGGAGCGATTGCGTATTTGATGTTGTTGTGTCTAATAAAACATAGTCCCCTTTATCACTGTATACAATCTGGTTGTTGTCAGGAAGCCAGTGTTTAAATGCACCATATCCATATTCTACTTCGTTGGCTCCAGAGTTATTGGATATACAAATAATATCTGTCTCTGGCTCATTATTCTTATCATATCCTATCTTAGATCCATCATATGAGATTCTCGCATTATCAACATCGGCCAATATATTAATCAACTCAGAGTAATTTAAAATAAAAAATCTATTGGCACGACTACATATACCAATTGTGTTATTTCCATATGATAAATGAACAGAGTCTTCTCGAAAGTATGAATAGTTAAAGTCACTCTCTGGCAGTTGGTAAATAAATTTTTCATCTTCTCCGTTTATATCCATCTCGCACAAATAGGTTTTGTACTCTCCTATACTGCCAAATGGTAAAAAATGCCCTTTATAAAGATATTGATGTTTGATGAATAAAATTCTATTATCCTCTTTGAAACACGGAGTATAGTATTGCGTGGTTGTTTCCATCGGGGCATGGCAGGATAAGATAAAAGCGGTCATAAATAACAATATCAATATACTTTGAACATTTCTCATGTTATTCGTTTTCATTCGATCTGTCCTCCCCATACGGTTCAATCGAGATAGTGAAAATATGCATAAAGGTAAACTTGTTGTATGAATAATCTCTCAAATCCAGCGGGATCATGAGGTACATCAGTTCAAACCTCAGGGCTTCCATGATATAATTTAAGAATTCTAATTTTATATATATGCCAGGCGTAAACCGTAAATGTGTTGTGTCAATCAGTGGATGAGTATAATTTGCCAGAAACAGCCCTATGCCTGCACCATACAAAATGTCTTCTTTAATGTGAAATTTCAAGTTAAACAACAAGCCGTGCGTCATGAATTCAGAGTAGTATTCCGGCTCAAAACACTGTATTTTCTCCCAGAGATACAGGTAGGTGCTTTCCAGCTTGAATTTGTTGAAAAGTTTCCATGTCAGGGTAAATTTGAGATTTTTATTTCCGCAGATATCTTTTGTGTGGATCGAGAAAAGCCAGCCTCCACCGGCACCTATCAGCTTCAGCTTGGAAGTCTGATCTTGACCGTCCGCAAATGGAGACAGGTTCATTATTAGAAGAAATAATATTGTAATACTAATTAAAATATATATATTTCTTGAAATTTTCATTTTTTCACCTCGTACTTCAAGGGGATGGATCTTTCGTTGCACTCAAGATGACAGCGGACAGGTCCCCGATGTAATCGGGGTTTCCAAGGTCACAAGCCCTATCCCTACAACTATTCATTCTTCATTCTCCATCTCTTCATTGTGTTTTCCCACTTTACACTTCACACCTCACACTTCACACTTTCTTCTGCAATTGTTCATTATTCATTGTTCACTGCGAAGCGTCACTCTTCATTTCTCTCTGCAATTGTCAACTGTCAATTGTCCATTTTCAATTTCTCTATAGGTCTCTAACCTCTGTTTTTTTTGTGGCTATCGAAACTATCATATGAACGGCAATTGCGAGTATGAACGCAGGCACTATCTCATTGTCAAAACTGTAAACAAAGAATTTCGGCACACCCTTAAGATGAGTCAGCATTTTTATCGCGTTCCAGATCACGACAACTGAAAATCCGGTTATCATTCCCCAGAGAGCCCCGTTCAGATTTGACCTTTTCCAGTAAATGGACAAAAGCATCGTTACTCCGATGGTCGCACCCAGCCCGGCCCACGCGTGCAGCACTTGATCGAAGACCTTGCTTCCCAGCATACCGAACACAAGAGCGATGACGCCAAGCACTACGGTCACTATTCTGCTGATCCTGACCATCTGCTTATTGCTGAGATCTTTCTTTTTCACCTTGATCAGATAATCCTCGGTGACCGTTGAGGTACATACGAGCAGCTGGGAGTCGGCGGTAGACATCATGGCGGCAATCGCGCCGGAAATGAATATCCCCGCTAGAAACGCCGGCACAAGTTTCAATGCAAGCATTGGCATAACATGTTCCTTGTCCGTGATCACCGCCCCGAAAAGAGTTCCGTTCTCAAGGCTTCCTTTCAGCGCCGCCAGTCCGATTATCCCTATCATCACCGCGCCGGTATATGCGAGCACGGTCCATATGATCGCAATCGTGGCTCCCTTCTTTATGTTCTTTGTATCATCAAATGCCATAAATCTTACCAGAAGATGCGGCTGTCCCATATATCCGAGTCCCCATCCGAGGCCGGATATCACAAGAGCTACAGATTGCCAGAAGTTACCTGAATAAAAAAGTCCTGCCGCTTCAGGCCCTCTTGCCGCCCGTATCATATCTATCGCGGCGCCGAATCCCCCCAGTTCGATCAACCCGAGGATCGGGAGCAGAACGAGTGCGGCAAGCATAATAAGTCCCTGAAAGAAATCAGTCCATACCACCGCCATAAACCCGCCCAGCGCGGTATAAAAGATAATGATCGCCGCACCGATAAGTATTCCGGTGGTCGGCGGTATGTTAAATGCTACATCAAGTATCTTCTGAGTCCCCATGAATTGTCCTGACACATAAAGAACATAGAAGATCAGTATCATTACCGCAGATGTGATGCGTAGAATGTGCCTCTTATCCCCGTAGCGCTCCGCTAAATAATCGGGAATCGTAAGGGAATCGTATTTTCCTCCCGCCTCTCTGAGTTTTTTAGCGATGAAGAGCCAATTGAATATGATACCAAGCGCGCATCCGAGCGCGATCCAGATCGCCTTCAGTCCCATGGCGAAAGCCGTTCCCGTAAACCCGACGATCAACCAGGCGCTTTCTCCTGATGCCCTTTCGGAGATGGAGAGCAGCCACGGCCCGAGCTTTCTACCGCCCAGTAAAAAATCAGAAAGTGTTTTATTGAACTTGGATGCAATGATCCCGATAATGAGAATAAATGCAAGATATCCACCGAAACTCAGCATAAGGACAACTTTGTCAGTCATTCGAATCCTCCTCTCTGAAAATTATACCACTTGTAATAATAATTTCAACTTGAAAGCATGTACCTTTCTTTCCTCTTTTTTCTACTTACTTAAATAACCGATCACCACATTTGATACCGCTCTGGGTTCCGGTGGAAGGGTATATATATCGTTCTCATATTTATGATTATACGGAGAAATATTCAGGATCTTATTATGTACTACAAGTGTACTGCTGCCGCCTGGATCAAACCCCATACCGGTTATTACTCCCTTTGATAAAAGAATTTCCGCCATATCTATATGTGTCGCGCCTACCGATTCCCTTATTCTGCCATTTACTGTTAAGACAATAAGATTTCCGTCTATATCAAGTCCAACCGCTATTTTAGGACCACGCATATCAAGATAATCAAGTCTGCTGGCTTGTGTACTAATGGAATTCGTGGTTTTCCATCCCTCCAACTCCATATCTATACAAACCCTACCGTTCTCTACAAGCATGGGCCCGGCTTCAAGCGCGTGTTTAACATCATTCCAGAAGGGAAGTTTGAAAATAGCCTCTTTTTCGATTCTATCCCAGCTCTCGGGTACTAATCGTTTTGGAAATGAGAAGGTGAGACCCACTGGCAACAGTTTAATTTTTTCTCCCTTTTTTGTATAAATTATATCTTTGATAACATTGCGGGAAAAACGGAAAATTACATGGCCATTGCCATTGATATATTCATCTGGATACATAAGGTCATAGAAACAGGGTTTGTCTTCAGGATCGGAGATGTTGTACTGATCTTTTGTAATAACGATCTCCTTGTTCGTATCAACAATGGTAATTCCTTCAGAGCAGTTTACCCGCTCAATTTTCAATGTGCCGTTGGAAAAGATACCAAATGCGGGTTTATTGAAGAGTGGCGGAGACACTATCTTTTTCTCTGTTATAACTAGACCGAGCGAGGAACCAATATACGATGCCGAAATGCCAAGTTTGCCGACAAGCTCGGAATTCAGTATATAACCGCCGTTCCATGCAATATTCGGCCTCTTTCCGGTCTTCTTATAAAAATCCCGGCAAAATTCCGGTACCGTTATGGTCTCATTGTTCTCGCGGGCCTGAATACTAAAATTCCATTGCCTTCGGCTGTCCTTTATCGCAACCCTTGCCATTGCACCTGCCCAAGGCAGACCGTCCTTGTAGATCCCCATGATTTGAGATGTTGAAATGCCTTTATTTGATTCTTTATCCGAAACAAGAGAGTTTAAAACATCCATTACAGTGGAACCCTTTGTTGAGGCATCTTTCTTAAGAATTTCAAGTATCTTCTCTTCACCGTATTTCTTTGAGAGTCTTTTGAAAACAGAGCTCTTCAGCGCCATACTGAAATCCCTAGAAGTCTGCACCGGAGTGGGGTAAGAAAGACAACTTCTCAGGCCGGCGGGCACCCAATTAAGATAGCCGCTTCCAATCGGGATCCCCATTATCTTTGAAGCTAATATTTTTGTTGTTCTTCCAATATGAAATGTTTCGATATTTACAAGATCGGTCATCATTGCGGAATGGTCTCCACTCGCGATAATAAAGCCATTTTCCTCTTTTACATCTCTTAAAGCTCCCAAAGCTTCCTTTCCAAGCTGTTCAAAATGGACTCCCACCGTTACCTGATTACTCTTAATTATTTTACATACCCCGTATTCGAATAGAAGCTTCATCTCTGAATTATCAGAACTTGAAATATAGCTTTTTAACGCATCGGCAGTTATCGAAAGTCCAATAGGGACATTATGCTTTATTACGTATATCGGGGCGAGATCCTCAGCTAATTCAAGAATTTGAGCGGTAAGTTCCTCTTCCGCCTTCAAGCCAAGCCGCTTACGGATAGGTTGAAGAACAAAAAACTCCATTTCGTAATTTATATAATTCCCGGGGAATAATGCTACCGGGACATTCTCTTCAAGTCTTCTCTTTAATCTTTTTCTATGATCTATTGCAAGTTCAGAACTGTTCGTGAGTTGAAGGATCGCCTGATTAAAATTAATTAAATGCCTGACTTCATTCCAGAATTCTATATATGGGGGCGGAGATGCGATTTTATTAAAAAGTATGGTTATTACCCCCGTGAGCTCCTGAAAGGTAAGATCCCTGTACGGATAATGCTTTTTGTTTCGATGTCTATAATTAAAGGAATGGTCAATTCTTATGGGGACATCACCTTTTCTATACAGAAATATATCATTCACAGCGTCAAAGAATTTGTGTTTTTTTTCCTGGGAAAG
>JAIVYW010000091.1:0-6579 GCA_048635215.1 Candidatus Atribacteria bacterium | reverse complement strand
TGAAACCAGTGTCACTAATACAAGTGCGGGAACAAGCAGATATCCAAGGATTTTCAATCCGTTGATAAATCCCTTTTTAGTGACTCTGAAGACTGTTTTGTCAAGTGTCTTTGAAAGAAAAGCCAACAGTATCCACGGAGCAAAGATGAGCATTACCAAACTGTCTTGACACATTTTCAGGGCTTCAAAGAAATCGTATCCTTGAATCATACCGTAGATCACTTGTGTCAGGACACCAAATAATGCTGCAAAGAAGCTCGCTGCGATCACATACAGAAGATTGATCAGAAGCTGGACAATGAGTGAGCGCCGATTATTATTCACTTAGATAAGATCCTCCAATATATTCTGGTTTATTATAGCACAGTCAATAGTTTATGCAAAACAATTGCGCTTATGGGGTTGTTGGTGTTCTTAGCGTTTGTGAATTGTTATTGGGTATCGTATCTTTACCTGTTACTTTCTCCAATTTCCCTCGCATGTGAAATTATACCACAACCTCAATGAGAATCAAAAAACCGTGTGATGTATGAAGTGTAGCGTGTAACGTTTCACGTAAAGAAATTCAGATATCATTTTCTCTTAATCACCTTCCCCATTGTTCCACTGGGTCCACTTGTCCCTGGGTCCACTGCGAAGCGTGTTCCTTGTGCCTTGTGCCTTGTGCACAGCGAAGCATAACCTTTGAACTTTTGAACCTTTGAACTTGGAACTCTATTCTTTTTACCGATCCCTTCTGAGTACCTCTATCGGAGCGCCCTTATGATCTCGAATCGTAACTATGAGCGGCATCTGGCCCGGCAGCGAATGTGTTGCGCATGCCAGACACGGGTCATACGCTCTGAACGCCATTTCGACCATGTTCAGGATACCGTCCGTGACCTTCCCGTTCTTGATGAGATTCTCCGCAGCCTTCGAAACGGACATACAGATAGCGGCGGCATTGTTCACGGTCGCGACAATGAGGTTCGTCTGCGTCAACACTCCCCTTTTGTCTGTATTATAATGATGAATAAGCGTTCCTCTCGGAGCTTCAACAATACCCACTCCCTCTACCGGTGTATTTGTAGGGATATTCATGATATCATCTGAGGTTATAGATTTATCGGAGGCAAGCTCGACTATCCTTTCAGCCGCATACAGAACTTCCACGAGCCGCGCCCAATGGTATGCGAGTGTGTGATGTGTGGGTTTACCCAACACCTTGAACATTCTTTCATATTGTTTCTGAGCAAGAGGGGTTGCCATTCCGTCCGAAACATTCAGCCGCGCAATGGGAGCGACCCTGAATACACCGCTGTTTTTTCCGTCAACAAAACCCTTCCAGCCGATCTTTTTGAGAAATGGGAACTTCATATAACTCCATGGTTCTACATGCTCGGCTATATGGTCACGATAGTCCTCGGGTTTGAATTTGGCGAATTCCTTGCCGTCGGGGTCCACAACCCTGATATCACCATCGTAGAAATTTATCTTATTGTCCTTGTCCACCATTCCCATATAATAGGTATTGTGCTGATAGATATGACCGGTGATGAGCTTCACATATTCATCATTTGACAGAACGATATCATCGAAGATCTTGAGTGCGAACTGTGCGAATTCAACCCCATCTTTTCCTACTTGCAGCATTTCAAGGCGTTCCTCTTCAGTTATCTTCTTTGAAACACCTCCGGGAAGTCCGCAGACCGGGTGTATGACACGGCCGCCGATCGTAGTTATAATATCTCTCATCTTCTTTCTGATGCCGATGACCTGCTTGCCGATATCCAATCCGACCTTGTCAATGACACCGAGTATATTTCTTTCACCCGCCGGAGCATCGGGCCCCACAACGAAATCCGGGCCGCCCAGGAAGAAGAAATGCAATGTGTGATCTTCGAACATGAACGCATTATACATCAGCTCTCTGATCTTCTTCGCGGTCTCAGTGGGTTCTACCCTATAAAGGTTATCCAAGGTCTTGGTCGCTGCCATATGATGTGCTGTCGGGCATACTCCACAGATCTTCGGAGTTATCCTCGGCATTTCTTCAGCCGCACGGCCCAGGGAGAATACTTCAAATCCTCTTAGTTCAGGAACTTGGAAGTACGCCTGCTTAACATTCCCTTTATCATCAAGAAAGATCTCTATCTTTCCGTGCCCTTCAAGTCTGGTTATGGGATCAATGGATATTTTTCTTACCACGATCTACCTCCTTTTCAGCCAAGTTCTTTTAATAGCCAATCGGTCCATTTATCAAGACCCTCTCCGGTTTTCGTGGAAAGTTCGATGATAACAGCTTTGGGATTGACTTTCTTTATATTTTCCTTCAAAAGGTCGACTCGATGGCTTTAACGGCCTCAACTTTTCCCTTGAAAAAGGGATGCATCTTCATCGCATCCTGAGCGGGCTTCTTTGCTTTTGCAAGAAGCTTTTCAACATCTACTTTTTTATCGTTCATTATTATCTCCTGTCAAACCATTTCAGTTAAAAATATCCAGCATTCTTTCGAGAGCTTCTTTTCCCCTGTAATCGGGAAGTACCATCGGGGCTTTTCTATTTGTCTTGATCTTCTCGTCCTTTAAGAGTTTTTCATATCTTTCAAGGTGTTTGAATGAGAGTTTGCCCGCTGTCTTGTTCTTTTTAAGGTATTTCGCTGCTGTACGGCCTGAAATACGGCCGAACACTATACAATCAAGGGTAGAGTTACCCATAAGTCTGTTTTTGCCGTGTACGCCCCCTGAAACTTCTCCCGCAACGAACAAGCCGTCAATGCTGCTGTTTGCATGAGGATCCGTCTCAATACCGCCGTTTTGATAATGTAGTGTAGGGAAAACCAGCACAGGGTCTTTTATCATATCCACGCCGAATCTTTCGAACATTCGGACCATGCCGGGGAAAGATTTCGCTATAGTCCCCTTTCCGTTGATAAGATCGATCAGCGGTGTGTCAAGCCAGACACCCTGCATTCCAGTCGGGGTCGAGACACCGTTATTCTTTACATAACACTCCTTGATAAGAGCGGAAGCCTCCACATCTCTTGGTTCCAGCGGATAAACAAATGCCTCACCGTCAGCATTTACCGGCTGAGCTCCCATTGATCTCAATTTCTCTGTAAGAAGAAGACCGATGATCTGCTGAGGGTATGCGGCTCCGGTCGGATGGTATTGCACGGTATCCAGATCCCTTAATTTTGCGCCGGCTCTGTATGCGAGCACAACGCCGTCATTTGTAGCGCCATAGTGATTTGTGGTCGGAAAGCCCCTGACATGAAGCCGGCCGAATCCGCCGGTCGACATAATAGTGGCTTTTGCTCTGATAACCTTATAATCCCCTGTTTCCATCTCCCATACCACAGCACCGGTCACCTTTTTTGTTGTCGGGTCAGTCAGAAGCTCGATCACAGGACAATATTCCAGCACCGGGATCTCCCTGTTGCGGAATTCATCTCTCAATACCCTTACTTCCTCCATTCCGGTATAATCCTTACATGCATGCATCCTTTTTCTGGATGTTCCTCCGCCGGCAAGACGGACGAAATCACCGTCCTCGGTTCGGTCAAAAAGGACACCGAGATCGACCAGCCACTTCAACGAGTGGGGAGCTTCTTCTATGAGGGCTTTCAGAACTTCAGGTTTATTGGTAAAATGTCCGCCGCCGAAGGCATCAAGATAATGGATCGGAGGTGAATCTTCGGGCGCATCAGCTACCTGAGTGCCTCCCTGGGCCATGATCGAGTTGGAATCGCCGTGGCGTAATTTGTTCACCAGCAGTATCTTATCTGTTTTCACTCCGCCGTCATTGGCTAATAGAGCGGCCGCCGTGCCGGCAAGTCCCCCGCCGATAATAAGAAGGTCAACATCGTGATCGATCTTTTTCAGATCTATTTTTTCAGGATCTACCAGCGGATGCGCTTCGATAAGGTCAGCTACTTCATTCGGGGCGATGTCTCCCTTGTTCAGGCCGAGGCCGATCTTCCTTTTTCCGCCGGGCCGATAATCCGGATGGCATTGATTCAGAACCTCTTCCCTCTCTTTCAGCGACATACCTTCAAGTATCTTGCCCGCCCTCTTTTTTCTGGTGGCCTCCACCTTTTTGATAGAGTTCCTCATATCCTGAGGGTATCCCCCGATAAGTTTATATTCAGTTTTCGCGCTCATTTCTTACCCCCTTTGAGAAATTCGGCTTTATTAGCCTGCTGTTTCTTATAGGCTTCCTTGGACTGCTTTAAATTCATACTTAGAAGGTTCTTGAAGTCCTTATTGTATTCACCTTTCTCTGTGGCCTTAACAACTTTTTTCAATGCTTTGTTCTCGGGGAAACCGTTTCGGCCGTACATAACCCTGCCGAATTGCGAGACATTGTACTGAACGATCTCGGCCGGGCATCTCAGAGCGCACATTCCGCATTGTATGCAGTCAAAAGACAGCTCCGCCACCTTCTGAAAATCCCCTCTTAATGCCGCTTGTACATAATCCATTACTTCCAAGTCCTGAGGACATGCCTTTGTACAGGTATTACAGGAGACGCATCTTGCAATTTCAGGAAAATATTTCAGAAATGAATTGCCTTCATACGATTCCTTGGTAACACTGTAAGTCGGTTTTTCAGCCGGTGAGAACGGAAGTTGAACCAGATACATCCCGTCTTCAACCCTTGTCTGACAAG
This sequence comes from Candidatus Atribacteria bacterium, assembly GCA_048635215.1. Classification (GTDB taxonomy): domain Bacteria; phylum AUK180; class AUK180; order AUK180; family AUK180; genus JAGLWT01. The sequence goes on along the minus strand of JAIVYW010000091.1, from coordinate 1,929 downwards.
CCATTGCGGTACGAAGCTTGTATTCCCCCTTCATCCTGTAGATGGTCGAACACGCGCCGCAGAATCCTGCCCGGCACCCGCAGGAATGAATGAAACGGTATCCCGCATACTCCATCGCCTGCATTATTGTCAGATCGGCCGGAACCTCATAAACTTTTCCCATGATGTAGATCTTTGCCCAATGTTTGATATCCTTGGGATCAATCCCCTTTGTAACGGACTGATTTGCCTGGGCGATCTTTTCCATGATGTTCTTTTCTTTCGCCATGTCGTATCTCCTTTATATCTTCTTTTTCTTTAAAAGCGGTCTGGGATCAATATAATTTTGATCGAAACCCATATACTCTTCATCAATTCCAAATGCCAATGCCATAACTTGCGTAAAATACAATACAGGCATATTCTCGAATTCCGGCTGAACCTCTTTCACCAACTTCTGTCTATTATCAAGATTGAACGCACATAACGGGCAACTTGTGATAATAGCATCCGCGCCTGCCTTGCGGGCACCGGTAATTATTGTATAAGTATTTCTTGCAACGGCATCTTTATCTTGAACAGTTTGATGCGCGCCGCAACACATTTTCCTATATGGATTTTCAACGCTTTTTACTCCCAATGCTTCTAAAAGATCACTTTCGATCTGCGGGTCTTCGGTGCTGTCTATGGCAATATTTTTCGGCCGCAATAACATACATCCGTAATACGGAGCAATGGTGAGTGAGGAAATATCTTTTTTTACACTTTCTTTAATCTTCTCAAATCCAATGTCTCTTAGTATCTCAAGAAAATGTACTACCTCCACTTCCCCTTTATAATCCTTTTCCCTATCCATAAAATCATTTATTGTTTCCAATTCATCCGGATTTTCCTTAACTCTTAAATTGGAACCTTTTAAAGTATTGAAGCACATGGAGCAAAGTGTGATCAAGCGGTTCTCCTTTTTAACCATCCCCTGCTCATTCATCTCCTGGACACGAATAAGATTTCTTATGGGCGCCAGATGTTCCATTAGATTATCGGTAACAATGGAGCTTACAACACCGCAGCAATTCCATCTCGGCAATTCGATCAGTTCGATATCAAGGACCTTCGCAACTTCAAGTGTAGAAGTTTCAAAATTCTTTGCATTTGTTTTTAAAGTACATCCAGGATAATACGGCAATTTCATTGTCATAATATTCTCCTAATCTGTTAAGCGTCTGCATGCCGCAACAATAGCAATTTGAGGAAGTTCCATCATTTCTTCATGGCTTATGTCATTAATATTGATCCGGTCAGTAGCTGTTCTTAAAACAACTTGTCTCAATGCTTCCGCAACTTTGGCAAGGTCTAATTCTCTTGGGCATCTGACTTTACAGTTAAAACACGATGCACATATCCAGATGGATTTTGAATTCAGCAATTCCTCCTTTTGGCCCAATACGGTAAGGAGCATGATCTGGGCCGGTGTTATATCCATTTCATTGATCATCGGACAGCTTCCCGAACAAATCCCGCATTGAATACAGCTCGTGATCTTTTCTCCGCTGAGCTCTTCTATTTTCTTTAAGAATTCATCCGCTTCTTTTGATAAATCTATCACCTTACTCATGACTGCCTCCAAAAATACTTTCCCCAAGGTTTTCTAATAATTTCTCTCTTTTTTCTAATGGAATGGGGCCTAATGTCTTAGCCAGATCCGTATAAGTATTTATTATACCCGAGAACTTCTTTATCATTACGGTAACAATGGGAGTATTGAACAATCTTTTGTCGGATATCCCATTTGCTTTTAAGATACTATGGACTTTTTTCACGGATTTTTCTATCTCCTCCTGGCAATGCGGATATGGTGAAGATTTTGTTTCTGTCCCTATAACCAGAACGGAATCGGCACCGTAATGGAATGCCTGTAGTAATAATTTAGGAGTTACCCTACAAGATCGG
>JAIVYW010000090.1:0-6602 GCA_048635215.1 Candidatus Atribacteria bacterium | reverse complement strand
TCTTCCGATCTCAACACCTTCTATCATCAGAAAATCTATAAATGTTTCACTTGTCAGCTCGCCTTTAGTATGCGCATCGTAAACAAGGGCTTTTTCTTTGGATAATTGAATATTATTATTGATCCCGCCAAGGATCAGAGACGCGGAAAATACCAGTACCGCTAATATCAATGGGAGTACAACCTTCTTTACCATGGGAATATTTTACCATTAACACGAGAAATTTACAATAGCTTCGCAGTGCACAAGTGACAAGCAATGTTGAGCTCGCTCAGCAAGTCTGAAGTGTGAGGTGTGAAGTGATAAAAGCAGTACGAGGTACGGGGTGCGATGTACGATGTGGAGAATTAGAAAGAAATGAAGGATAGAAATGAAGGATTGGAGAGTGTCATCCAGAGGGAGTTTGCGACCGTGGGATCCAGTTTTTATTTCATCCCGTCTTTTCTCACTATACAGCTCACTCCTCGCACCCCCCAATGTCGTACCCAGTCTGCGTAGCAGGCTAGTTGTTCCACTGGGTCCACTTGTACCTGGGTCCACTGCGTAGCGTGTTACTTGTGCTCTGCGAAGCTTAACTTTTGAACAATCTTCTCCAACTCCAAAAGTAAGTCAGCTCTTTCCTTATCGTTCAGGAGCCAAGAACTTTCGATGGAATTGCGGCAAGTACGAAAGATAAATTCTTTTCCATAAAGATCGTACATAAATGACATTACACAGGCATTATCTCCGTACTTCCACATCGCGGGATCATCGGGATTAAGTGTCACCTTAACTCCTGCATCAAGAAGCCGGTCAAGGTGGAGATCATCCAAACTCTCTATGAAGAAATTATAATTGGAGACTGGATTGGATTCAAGACGGATATCCTGTTCTATCATCATTTCGATCATATCACTTCCCTTATGAGAACCTTTACAAAGAGGGATGGCATGTCCGATCCCGCTCAGACGGAATTGTTTCAATACGGTCAAAGTATTATCCAGATTCTCCTCCTGCGTACACATTTCGCCGGTGTGGACAGTCCTCTTAATTTCGGTATCGAATGTTAGCTCAAAGGCCTTCAAATGCTTTTCGGGGGGATTCAATGTCTCTTCGCAAGCCAGATCAATACCAAGTATGCGGCCTTCGAATTTCAGGAATTCCCTGACCAGATCCTCTGTATAAACCGGGTCACTGCCCCTGTCAAGCGACAGTATCAGGCCGACCTTGACACCGGTCTGCTCATATGCCTTCTGAAAAGCATCTAAGGATATCGAAATTATTTCCTCTATACTCAGCCCAGCTTTCGTATGATACTGCGGTGCAAAGCGGGTTTCGGCAAAGCGGGTATTCTGGGACCTGAGATAGCTGCAATGGGCGAATGCCATTGCGAAAATATCCTCCTTCGTCTGCATCATGTTGATCGAGGGAAGAAATACATCAGTAATATTGTATTTGCGCATATCCTGCTGAAAAGTCATAAGTTTTTCGGGAGAATCAATTATCCTGTCCCCTTCATTTCTGTATTTAATGACATTTCCGAAGAAATCCTTCTCGGGAAGAAAGAGCCCTTCATTTTTCTTTGCGTAGAAATTATATATGGAATCGGCGGGAACCGAACCGTCCCAATGTATGTGCAGGGGGACAACGGGCAAGCTCATCATGGCTTTTATTGTATTTTTTTTCGGCTGAGATAAAATCGTTTTCATTTATTAGGTATTTTACACGATGGAAAAACAAATGTCAAACTCTATTTTTCCCAAATTTCGCTTGACTTATGTTCAAAATCCCTTATAATATATACGAGGGTTTTAAAAAATGACACTACTTCTATTGGTCATCGTGCTTATCATCGTAGTATTTCTTGCAGCTATTGCTGTTTACATATCAATAATGGCGCATTTGGAGCAAGTTGCTACCGGCCCCGAAGGCCTTGTCGATTCTATCGGGAGAACGCTCACCAAGATCAATTCCCAAGGTGGAGAGATCTTCATCAAGGGAGAAAGGTGGAAAGCGGTTTCATCAAAAAATATTAACAAGGGCACCCGCGTCAAGGTAAAAGCCCTATTAGACGAAATGAGATTGGATGTTGAGGAGGAAATTTGATGTTTTGGATCATTGCAGGTATCATTGTCTTTCTAATACTTAATGCTGTCAAGATCATACCGGAATATGAAAGAGCTATTATATTCCGCTTGGGTAGATTGCTGAAAACCCCGAAAGGACCGGGACTATTCTTGATCTTTCCCTTCATTGACCAGATGAAGAGAGTGTCCTTGAGAACGATCGTCCTCGATGTTCCCCCTCAGGATATTATCACCAAGGATAATGTTTCGGTAAATGTCAACGCTGTTGTCTATTTTCGCGTTGTTGACGCGAATAGGGCGATCGTGGAAGTGGAGAATTTCAAATACGCGACTTCACAGCTGGCGCAGACCACACTCAGATCTATTCTTGGGCAGTCCGAGCTCGATGAATTGCTATCAGAGAGAGAAAATATCAATAAGGAACTTCAGAAAATACTCGACCAGGCAACTGACCCATGGGGTATCAAGGTCGGTATGGTTGAAGTGAAGCAAGTGGATCTCCCCGAAACAATGAGGCGTTCCATGGCATATCAGGCGGAAGCCGAAAGAGAAAGAAGAGCCAAGATCATCCATGCAAAGGGTGAACTTCAGGCCAGTGAAACCTTGAGAAGCGCAGCAGCAGTACTCTCAAAAGACCCGAATGGTATCCAGTTGAGATATCTTCAGGCATTGACCGAGATATCGGCAGATAACAATTCAACGATCATTTTCCCTCTGCCTATTGACCTGTTCAAGCCATTTCTCGAGAAATATCATAATAAAAAGTAAGGAGGCATATACATGACCAAGAACGAATTAGCGGAAAAAATTGCCCGTGAATTGAATGTGACCGTGGTTCAGGGAAAGGAGATCATCGGGATCATACTTGATGAGATGAAGAATGCTCTGGTAGGCGGAAAAAGTATACAATTAAGAGGCCTCGGAAGTTTTATAGTAAAAGAAAGACAAGCAATGAAGAGGAAACACCCGGGAACGGGAAAGATAATCACCATACCGAAACAGAAAGTAGTCCGCTTCATACCCGGAAAATCCATTAAGAAACTGTAATCAGGCGAGCTTGTGTTCTTATTCATAAATACGTTAGCAATGGCTGTGGATAAGATTGTTCAAAAGTTCAAGGTTCAAAAGTTCAAGGTTGGTAAATACAATGAATCTGGAAAAAAGAATGAATAATTGTGAGACTGAGGAACATTATATTTGTCATTCTGAAAGAGCGGTAGCGACTGAAGAATCCATTTTCTCCGTCATTCCCGCGAAAGCGAAAATAGCGGGAAAACATGTGCGGATACTGTTCCCAGGTGGTTCTAACGGGGCAAAGAGTTTACACGCTCCGCTACCTGTCAACTCTTTGCTTGGAACTTTTACATCGGGACAGACGAACGCCGGTGGCGTACGACATGTCCCATATCTATATTCGGTTACGGATGTGAATATTGTTTTCATTTCCACCTCACACGTCACACGTCACACGTTACACGCGAACCCTCACGAACGACTGTCATCGTATTTATGAATCAGAGCACTAAACTTTTTTTCTTATTTATTGTGGCCGTGGTACTGCTTTCCTCTTGTCATAGTGAATACTGGATCGAGGATCCCTCCCCTTTTGATGTCGATCATATGGGTAAAGCTATTGCTCTGTATAGAGATGGAATGTTCGCCGACTCACTCATCACACTTGACTTCATTCAATTAGGAGAGAGCAGATATTTTCATAAGGATTATTATACAATGCTGAATTTTCTCCAATTGCGCTGGTTTGAAAGCGCTCTGAAGATCGCCAAGGAAATACTCCCCTATTCCCAGGATGATGAATCCACATTCATGATACATTATGTAAGATTGGCCTGCCGCAGGGAATTGAAAACGCTTACACGCAGAGAATCTCGAATGCTTGAAGATATGCGCCTGTATAAGGAATGGATCTTGGCGGATTATGGATTCTAAAGGCATCGCTGTCTTTATTTCTGGAAGAGGGTCAAATATGAACGCCCTGATCGAAAGAAGTAAGGCAGGCGACCTTATCCCGAAAATAAATATGGTATATTCGAACAAAAGAGATGCCGCCGGCCTGGTGATATCCAAAAATGAAGGAATACCTGCGTTTTCATTTCCATTCAAAGTAAAGAATCGCGGCCGCCTTCTCGGTCTTCTCAGTGATCATGGAATAGAGATGATCGTCCTTGCCGGTTTCATGAGAATAATCCCCCCTTCTTTCTTAAAGGACTTTTCCCATCCGATACTCAATATTCATCCGTCTCTTCTGCCTTCTTTCAAAGGGCTTGACGCACAAAAACAGGCGTTCGAAGCGGGAGAAAAAATGTCCGGCGCAACCGTTCACTTTGTCGATGATTCCCTTGACGGCGGTGAGATAATAATGCAGGAATGTATCGATATCTCGATGCATCAAAATGCGCAAGCGGTCGCAGACGCCATCTTAGAGATCGAGCACAAATTATATTACAAGGCGGTAAACGCGGTCTGGAAGAAAACATACTCCATAACGGAGAGAAGGGTCATCCTTGAAGATTAGATCATCCAGAAAATTTGTCTCATCCTTCTTCCGGGGAAATACTTCAACTGCGGTAAGCTCTGAATTCATAAGAGAAAACGGCCTCGTGGGATTCTCCAATGCGGGAGACGAATACAGGGATGAGCTGCGTACCTGGGAAGTCCGCAAGATGCGGCTGAACGCTCTGTTGAACGAATTGTTCAAGCGTTTTCCCGATATAGATTTCACACCCTGGAAGGGCAAGGCGATCGAAGTACTGTATCCTTCCGGATCAATAAGGATATACTCTGATATCGATCTGCTGGTCGCTAAAAAGGACTTCCGCAAATTAAAAACATTCCTTCCAAGAGAGAATGAGAGTCTGATCTTCCGAAAGGGAGGTCTTGAGATCGAAATAAAATACGATTTTCTCGACAGGTTCTTCTCTTTCTTCATGCCCTTTGAAAGACAGACGGCATTAAAAGGCATTCTCGGCAAATTAGGCAAAGAAGGATTGAATCCATATCATGCCTTCATTCTTCTCTCAATTCATAATCTTGCTCATATGTTCTCACGCCTTGACAGGTTTTTCGACCTTTATTTCCTTTCGTCTTCCGAGGATTTCAGATGGGCGGAACTCATGGCGGAGGCAAAAAGATTGAAAGCGGACAAATATGTGAGATATAATATCGCATTGATGGGACTTCTGGAATTCCCCATCGGAAAAGAAGTGGTGCTCAATTCCTTTGAAAAAAGTGTGCTGGTCCGGATGTATTCAAGGCAAAGAGCATTATACCGCATAGCGCTCATAATGCTCAATCTTAATCCCGTCTCCGCATTTCTCTTTGTCGCTCAGAAGGCGTTTTTTCTGGATATCCCTTATACCAGAAAGGTAATAAAGCAATTTCGCGCCAGGAGAAAAAGAAGGTGAAAGAAGTGAATAGATCGATCTTAATAACGGTCTCCGGCAGGGTTCAGGGCGTAGCTTTCCGGCATTATACCGTTAAAAAAGCGGTCGAGCTTAAGCTGACGGGGTATGTGAGAAACCTCTATGACGGCATGACGGTAGAGATATTGGCGGAGGGTACGGAAGAATCGCTGAGCGATCTGCTTGAGTGGGCGAATATCGGACCTGGATCTGCTGTAGTAGACAATGTGCGAACTCTTTGGGATGACGCCTCCGGACAATATGATTGCTTTTCAATAAGGTATTCATTGAATATTTGGTATAATAACCATCCAATCGGAATCGCGATTATAAAACCACTAATTAATATTTGAAGCAACACGGGCAACAAGCTTGCTATCCCTAAGAGTTTTATGAATGGTAAAATTAATAGAAAAGTGTAAATAAAAAGTATATAACCTGGAATTTCATATCTTAAAAATTGGCGTATATCTGACATTATTTTATTTCTGATGCATTAATGCGCTTTGATTTTCCATCATGCCTTTTCTATGACTATTTTGCCATCGTCTTCAAAAAAAACAATAGTATCGCCCACATCCGCTTTTAGCTTATCTGCAATCTCTTTTATTAGAGAAATTTTTCTGCCAACAGCAATCTTGGAAGTCCCAAGGATTTTCTTACTCATAATACTCGATAGATGAATATGTGCATAATGTACTTATACTTTGTGAGTAATATGAGTAATATGTTGAATATGATTCAACATATAGTGATGCGTGCAAACAATCATGACTGTGGCATCACCCTTAGAATAAACCGGCGGGACCGTGAGTAAAATGGGTATCGGCATAACAAGTTTCCTGGAAGATTGCAGGTCAAGGGGATTGACAAAGCACACCATAGACACCTACAGGTCCAACGTGAGCACATACCTGGACTTTGTGGAAGATCCCCTTAATGCCGATACCCCCCAGCTCCGGAACTTCCTTGACTATCTCAGGGAGGACATGGTCTACACCATAGGAAAGACCAGGAAAAAAGGAGTATCACCCCGCACCCTCAGCGCCTACTTCTCGGCTATAAGCTCCTATTACGACTACCTCATCTATGAAAATATCCTGAACAAAAACCCCAT
>JAIVYW010000089.1:0-6581 GCA_048635215.1 Candidatus Atribacteria bacterium | reverse complement strand
CCGGCAACCATTACAACGGAAGCTGATCATGTATCACATATTTCTCAGATCTCCTGGGCGCCTGATGATGAAAATATTATTTTCGCGAGTACCGCAGTATACGGGAAACTTCATTTACGCAAGATCGCTTCTGATGGTACTCAGGCGGGAAATTCTGATGTAGTGCAGCCAATCGGCTCACTGCCGTCGCCCTATTTAAAATGGGTGGATCCGCATTGGTCCAATGAGCTGAATCAAAGCGGCAATGTCCAGAGAGTAGCGGCATCGATCTCCGGAGATATATGGGTATATGAGCCTAACAACACAGCAGATCCTAATAGCGGACTTATCAGGATCACTGATCTTTCCGATCCCTATCTGGACATGACCGCAACAGATAAACTATATCAGCCGCATTGGAATCAAGCCAATACACAGATCGTTTTTGCCAAACGGCCGGCAAGTCCGACCTCCGCAGCGGCGGATTCAAATATTTTTAAATGTATTGAGGTACAAGACATTATCCTGGGCATTTCTAATCCAATAGGAGACCCCGACGGAGATGGGAACGGAGGCAATTGGAGCGATACGAGATTGATACAGATAAGCAGCTCTACGCATCCTGAATATTCACCGTCGTTTTCAATAAACGGGAATAATGTGGGATATATTTGCGATATCGCGGATAGTTTCAATAATTATGACTTCTGGACTGACCCCATTGGATCATTAGCTTCAACGAATTTTGATGCGTACAGCGATAACTCTCCTATATCCGGTTATGAGAATGCTCAGAATGAGGGATTTATGAAATGGTCAACCGGAGGCGGAGATTCCTTCACCTATATCAAAGAACAGGCGGGAATACATTCCCTTCAGGTGGTCTATGACGAAACGATAGGCGGGTTCATGAAGGGTAACTCATTTATTCAGGATGATAAACTGATCATTGAGGATAACGCCTATACAAGATTATCCGTACCCCTGGAAGTAGCATTGCATTATGCGTATTTCGGAGTGACTTCACTTTCGCATATTCCTTCGAACGATCCGCGGATCGTCCCTATCGGTGAATTCAGAAAGATCACGGCAGACGGAATTATGGAAAAGGGCATATTCACCAAGAACGCCGAATTGAGAATATTCTTTACACAGGAAGAATTAAAAGGCAAGCCCGTTGAGTGGCTGGAGCTAAGGAAATTTTCAAACGGGAGATGGATATTAATGAATTCAATTGTATCAGATGATGCTGATGGGAATCCTGAGAACGATCTTTACGACGGCGGATATGTCACTGCCTTTATTGACAGCACTGCGATTTACGGGCTCTTCATCAATTCCCCGCAGAAAGCATCTTTTGATTATAAACTTGACAATGCCAGGGTTTATCCGAACCCGTGGAATGCTTCTTCATCGGCGCTTGATCACCTCAGGATCGATCATTTCGGAGACAACTCTTCATTGGAAGAGGTCAGCATATATAATGTCTGCGGAGAACTCATAGCAACGCTGAACAATGCGGTCACTACCGAAAATGACGGCTTGGATTTTCTGAAGTGGAGCGTTGTCAACGATGACGGTAAAAAAGTCGCTCCCGGAATATATATAATATACATCCGCGACAACACCGGTGCACATAGCACTAAGAAGGTTGCGGTGATACGGTAAAGAGAAATTGACAATGGACAAGTGCAGAAGAAAGTGTGAGGTGTGAAGTGTGAAGTGTAAAGTGGTATGCTTCGCAGAGCACAGAATACAGTGAACAATTAAGAAGTGAACAATGAAAAGTAAGTAGCCCAGTGGACCCAGTGTCCCAGGCTCGAACTCCAGATCTATTCTCCGCATGGGAATTTCTGGTCTCTTCTTTCCCGTATTTCCTCTTTATCCCATCTCCTCTCTCCCTCTCCTCTCGCCTGATATTTATTCAACCAAATTAAAATTCCTCATGTCGCAATTGCGACATGACGACACAGGTATTACAAAGATTGTTATATAGGAACAAAATATAATGAATAAGGAACTATTGAGAAAGGAACAAAAATATACTAAAAGAATATGTGCTTATGTGTTATAATGAAGAAGGACGCTGCGCAGGGCACAAGTGCACAAGTGACAAGAGCACAAGTGAAGTAGAGGTTGGAGGTTAGTGCTGAGAAGAGATAAGACCCATCTCCTTGTTCCACTGGGACACTGGGTCCACTTGTACCTGGGTCCACTGCGAAGCATAACTTTTTAACATTTCAACTTTTGAACATGCGAGCTCGCTTCGCGTGACTCGTGCAAAGGAGGGAGAGAAAATATGAAACCATCTGAAGAATTGCTTAAGAATTATCAAAAGGTAAATCGATACAAAGATGAATTAATGACCGCCGTGGGATTTCACAGATTACCAGTGATGCCGAAATCTTCAATGAACCTTGCGGCAGAGATCATTATTAAGAAAAAAATTACATCCATCTTAGATATCGGAGCCAATGACCGCAGATTTGAAAAGCATATATCACTTGACAAATGCCGTTATCACTCCATGGATCAAGATGAGACATATGATCATGATTTCAGAACTATTAAAGATATTGGCGATAATAGAAAATTTGGAATGATCACAATGTTCGCAGTAATTGAACATCTCGAGATCGCTACTTATATTGATGAATTTATCCCATTTTTCCTTGAAGCTCTTGAGCCGAACGGCTATTTAGTGATTGCTTCCAATAATATCTTTCATAACCTTGGAATAAGAACGGATTATTCTCATGTAAAATCATATTCACCCAGAGATCTGCATGCTATTATGCGGAATTTTGGCTTTAAAACCATTGGTGTATATCGAATTTCATTATTGTCAAAAAAGATCAGATGGTTTTTCGATCTATTGAGTAAAACTGTTTTTAAGCCCTATTGCCTGGATTACGCGCCCGAGATATGCTGGGTATTTAGAAATAGAGGATAGGGAAGAGCACCGGAGCACAAGTGCACACGAGCACAAGTCCCGAAATGGGTGATAGGTAATAAAGTGATAGGGTTGTAGGTGCGAAGGGAAATAAAGATGGGTTCCCGATTCCCCGAACAGGTAGAGCACAGACAGGCAAAGAATAACGAAGCGTTAAGATAGAAGTAAGTTAGTTTATTAATCAGTGATTTCGGGAAATATTGCGTCAATCAGGACTTTCAGCATTTCAGCATTTTCATCAACATTCCCCCTCATATGACTACAGAATGTATTAAACTTGTCATCGTTATTAAGGTATCGCAGAAACTCAATAGCCTCCTCTGATGCAATCTCTCTAATTTTGGTACCCAAAATATAAATCACCGTAGGTAGTTCTTCGTAGTCAAAACGCTCAAAGATAGGAAAATATTCGTCATCATACAAACTATTTTCCATCTCAAATACTTTTTTATAATTCTTCAAAATGTATCTGATATCTACAGCATCATTGTCTCTCGCATTGTATGCATCGAACCAGGATATCAGTTTCAGAAGTACAAGTCCTTCTATTGATACTATTTTGATAACAAGTTCATCTGAAAGTTTGATCTCAATAAAATTCTCTAGGGCCTCCCGACATCCTGTAACAAGGAATCCTAATGAATTCTTTTGCTTATCACTAGTTTCATATTCATCAAATGGCACCAAATCGAGAAGAATCCCACTATATCCGACTTTCAGTTTCCTATCCACATCCTCAAATCCACATTTGAACAGCTTTTCCCTTAGTTGACCATAATCACATTTCTGTGACATTTTTATAGTGAAATCGTAGTCTGTTGTAGCACTTGGAGCGGGACCGCTGGAATAGTATTTCTCAAATATCCAATCACGAGCCATTGCCCCTGCCAACATGAAATCAACATTTTCTTCATCGAGAATTACTGAAACTTTCTTAAGGACTTCAATCAAATTGGGATCATTGATTTTAGATGAAATATCCAGCAATTTTTTCCTCATATATTATCTCGGCGACTTCTCTTGCTCTTTTTCCACCCATCATTAATAGATCTGCATAGATAAGGATAGGGCAGACCAGTTTACCCTCTGTTTCATACAGCCAAAATTTATCATATATTTCGATCTCTCCGCCCTCATCATTTCTTTTTAGACGGTTCGCCTTCACAAAATGACCCAAATATTCTTTCTCTATGTATATAGTGCCGCCCGGACCGGGTTTGAGAAATCCGGTAATCTTCGCAGCAGCATTTTCTCCCCCAAAGTAAGCGTGTTCAATTATCCGTAACTTTTCTTTCGTAGTCTGTTCATATTTCCCAATAAATAATCCCGGCTTCAGATGATCTGCATATTCAAGGCACCATCTTTTCAACAGGCCTTCCTTATCGTTCAGCATCCTCTTTCTTCCGTTTATCTTTATTACATATGTCATCTTTTCTAGTACATCAAGCGTATTTTTTACTGTTCCCAAAGCTACACCGGCAATCTGGCTTATATCTCTCAGTGTCGCGGTTATTAGATCAGGATTACATAGCAGAGCATAAATTACCTTCAGTCCAGCTTTGTTAAATGCGTTTAAATTGACAGTTTTGGCCTTCCCTTTTCTTCCCCGTATATCAATATATATGTCCCCTGCCTTGAAAAACGCATTTCCCAATGTGTCTGCAAATGGAATATTGTTTCTCCTGAGATATTCCATGACATTATTCTCAAATTTATGCGCAATTATCAATCCTTTTTCGTTTCTATATATATCCTCTTGCAGAGCAATCAATATTCTTATTTTTTCAAGAGTATAATTTTCAGCAATCTGTACATTGTATTTGAACTTTTTATTCCCTATTGCCAGCTCTATCATCATGTCATCGGCGAAGTGAAAGGCATTCCTTTTTGGTTCAATTACCGTGAAATAGAATTTAATCCCCGTTTCGTTCGCGATTTTTTCAATGACTTCATTAAATAAAGTATAACAAAATGTTGCTTTCCGACCTTTGTTCATTTTTTCCTCATGTTCATTTATATTGAACATACCACTTTATTGAACATTTGTCAAATAGATTGGTACCGTGTCCTTACTTATTACTTTATTAATTAATTCGGCAAAAGACAGCTGTCCTGCCCATAATGACCGTCGGCTTCGCGGCGATCTCGAAGCCGCACTTCCCCGCGACGGTGATCATTTCAGCAAAACTCTCGGTAGTGGTGTGATGCGGAGGCTCGGCGATATAAAGATATTTACCCGCCTTCAATAGCGAGTGCATCTCCTTGAAGAAATTCTCCGCACTCGGAACTTCGTGGACGAGGTAGAATGCGATTATAAAATCAGCCGGCTCTGTGAGCCCTGTTGACTCTGCTCCCGACTTGATCAGCTCGATCGTTTTTTCATACTTGCTGCCTTTTATTTTTTCCGCTACTATATCAAGCATCCCCTGCTGAAGATCCACAGCAAGTACTTTGCCCTGCTCTCCGACCATTTTAGCGATACCGATGGAAAAGATCCCAGTGCCGCAGCCGACATCTATCACAGTATCTCCTTTGTTAATATATTTCTTGAATAATCGCCCGGCATTATGTCCGAGCTTTCTAAAAGGATTATCCAATTGATGCGCATGCTCCATTGAACAGATCCCGGGTTTAGCATCAGAGGCGGCGGCTTTCTTATCCTTGAGGTCCTGCTTATGAAGCATCCATATCCTCGCCACCGCAAAGAGCATCATTGAGGCGCATAGCACTTCAAAGAGCAGTATATAGTTCTGAGCTAACTCCAACTTCATAGATAGAACAAAAAGCAGAGCGCCAAGCACAATTACAAATGAATACAGCAATTGTTTAGCTGAATTTTTCATCTTCTATATAACCTCACATCTCAATGATCTCAGCACCGGCCGCTCCGGCACGGTCCTGCACCGTAAAATATATTATTTGCCAGCCGTCATCTGAAAGCTTCTTGAGCATCTTCATACCGTTTTCAAAACGCTTCTTGTCAGCAGCTATAAAGGGATCGTCCAATAGGAAAAATCCCTTGATCCCTCCGAATATCTCTTCACCGAAAGCGATCTTCACGCTGAAATAGAGCTGATCGAATGTACCTTGAGACAGCTCGTCCACAGAATAAATATGACCCTCGGTATCCTTCACATAAAGGGTATTTTCGTCCCTGTCATAATCAACTTGCGTGTATTTACCTGATGTCAACTTTGAAAACACCTTTGACACCTTGCTATCCGCACCGAAATACCGCGAGAACTCGGCTGAGATATCATCGCCGATATTGCCGAGAAGTCCGATCGTCTGCTCCTTGATCCTGATACTTGTTTCAAGCCGGTCCTTCTCATGTAAAAGGGCATTTATCAGCTGCTCGACAGCGGCAGCTGTATGAGATCCAATATCTTCTATTTCAAAAATCATCCCCGCCTTTTCATTGAAGGCACCGAGACCGCCCGCGATCTTACCGGCATTGAGAGCATAGGTATGCACCTGATCTCTCATCTTCTTTCTGCTTTCTTCAATGCCCTTGATATCGGATTCGAGAATATCTCTCTCGCCGGCACCACCCTCGATACGGCTTACGATATCGGCAATACCGGTATTCAGATCATCGAGTGAAATATCACGATACTCTTTGGCAAGCTCCGTCAACGGCTCTTTCTCG
>JAIVYW010000088.1:0-6625 GCA_048635215.1 Candidatus Atribacteria bacterium | reverse complement strand
AAGAAAAGGGCGGCATGATGAGCGGTCTCCTGCGGATATTTTCTGAAAATCGGCTCATTAGCGGCTTTTCATCAGTTCAAACTGGAAACACAAGTGAAGGATTCCACTAATAGGGCTTATCTGTTCTTTGATAAAACCGATTCGCGATAATTCCTTGTCTTCTCTCTGTATTCTTCAACCCTCTTTTCATTAAGCATATAGCACATCAGCTCAGAGCATTTTTTCTCGTCATATGGTGAGAAGCGGTATTTATGGAAGGGGAGCACCTCTTTTAAAGAAGATGTATCTGAGCAAATAGTAGGGGCATCGAAATAAACGGCCTCCAGGACAGGAAGCCCGAAACCTTCATATAGCGAAGGAAGCACGAATAGTGAACAATTGCCGTAGAGCCATGCCAATTGAGCGTCGCTGACATATTCGGTGAAGAGTATTGAACCTTCCAAGCCCAATTCCCTGATCAATATTTTCAATGCGTAATGCTCATTGATATTTTTTCCTGTGAGCACAAGATGGAACTTCCGTCGGATCTTCGGGTCTAATAGTGAATAGGAACGAAGCAGAAACGGGAGATTCTTACCCTTTTCCATTGAACCGACGGTCAGGATAAATTTACTTCCCTCAAGTTCTTTAAGAGGTTCTGTAACCTTAGGAAATTGCCCAATCGTCCATCTGCGGATGCTGATATTTTTCTTTGTGTAGACGGCGAGATCGTTTTTTGTGGAAAGGGAAGGTACAACGAATTCATCCGCGTTCATTAATGCCGTAAAATAGAAAAAGTGATAGGCGGCAGATTTCAGATGGGAATATTTGCGCGGAACCTTATAAAGCATAAGATCGTGCATCAGGACAATATAATGTCCGCATTTTACAAGAGGCAAAATATGGGTGGGGCTGAACAGAAACGGCCTGTTCAATACTATCATCAGAAGCGGAATGACAAAGAGCTGATAGAGCACCCTGATGAAAGCGAGGTGTGAATAGGGCATTGTAAGCACATTGAAGTTCTTGAGCTCAAGCGGAAAATTTCGATTGATCAGGACTAAGTAACTTCTGTCTCCCTTGATATCCTCCAGGAGTTGAATTACTCCGCGGGCAACACCAGTTGGCCTATCTCCAAGTATCATGGCATCAAATATTTTTCTTTTCATAGAGTTCCTTTGATACAAACGCCGCAAATATAAAGAAGTAGGCATTTACTTTGAAAACGATCGAAACATCGTAAGAGATGGAATGGATCAGGAAGATGACCGCGGAAACCAGGAAGATGATACCCAGACAGTTTCCTTTCTGCTGAAGATAGAGCTTAATTCCACGGAAGATCATGATCCCGATCATAAAGTAATAAGAAAGAAACCCCAATATGCCTGCGTTAGCAAGCATTTTGATATAGTTATTGTCCTGCCATACCGTTGGATAGCCAAGCCCGGTGAGCAGATGGGGCTGAATAATTTTCATCCATCTTCCCCATTTTATTATGCGGGTCTGCACCGTTCCCGGAAATTGCTTTCTGGGATTTACAATGGTTGTGGAGACTCGGAGCTTCTCTAAGATGAAATCATTACTTAAAATGACCGCAACAAAGGCGATACAGACCACAGCGATAATGGCGATCTTTCCACCCGTTGAAAGCCGTCGTGACAGGAGGGTGATTAGGAATAATCCTCCGATAAGCGCGGCATATGAACCGAAAGAGTATGTGAAAATAAGTATAAAGAACATAAATGCGCCGGTGAAATACAATGCAATATTTACTGGTTTCTCGATCACATAATAATAGACGACGCAAATACACAAGGCAAGGAATGTCCCGAAGCTCTGTGGATTATCGAAGGTGGAGGGAATGCGGAAAAGCGATGCTTGATGATATGTTGTGTGATATAGGGAATATATTGAATCGGGAACCAGATTGTACTTAGACAGCCAGCCGAATGCCGCCGTTGCCATCGCCGATAATAATAATACCTTCAAGACCCTCTTTACCTCTCTTTTATTTGTGCTGAATGTTTCATGGACGAAGTAATACAGAAATAATGGGAAAAAAGTTCTGAAAAAGACAAAGAAATTACTCATGGATATGGGTGAAACGGTGGGGGGATTTAATCGGGCATACTTGATATGCAGTATTGAATTGATGCGGTAAAGTTCATTGGAATCCATGCGTATCGCTGCGATCAGGATCGATAAAAGAGAAATGGCGACAAAGGAGAAAATGGTGGCGGTAAGGATGGTATTGATAAGTTTCAGGTCATTGGCAATTATTTTCTTAACGATAAGAACACCGAATAAGACCAGAAATACTCCATCAGCAACGAAGATGTCCTTCAAGCCGCCGACATTCAATGGGATATTGAATGAAAGGGGAAGAACGACAAGAAATAGATAGAAAGCATATTTCAGGTCAATAAATGATAATGTTATCAGCAAGATCACCGCGGAGAGAAGGAATGCTAGTTTTGGTTCTATCAAATAAAATACCGCAAATAAGAATAGGGATAGGGAAAATCCCCAGATCAATCCGTTCTTAGCCACAGGCAAACCCGATATAATAGGAAAGCAGGCCGATCGCATAAAGCGGCCTGAAAAAGGGAGGAGCCAATATGCTCTTTGCTCTCATATGATGAGTCCCCGGGAAAATTATTTGCAATGGGAACATTATCATTCTGAATAGGATATATACAGGCATCATGATCTTGAAAAATATATTCACTGTTCTGCTTGCTTTGCTTCGGTGAAGTTTTCCGATACCTTTTCCATACCAGAAAAACTGATTTAAGAACACACAAAAGGATTCTTTGGCGGGATGATATACTACAAGTCCCTTCAGCATAATAGTCCTTCTGCCCGCTTTTCTGACGCGTTTTCTGAAATCTGTGTCCTCTCCTGCAGTGATATCTTCATTAAAGAGTCCGACCTCACTGTACAATTGCGCCTTTGAGGCCCAGCAACAGGTTGCGATTGTATCAGAATCCTCGTCTCGATATTTCCGCGGTATGATCTGTTCTCGCGGGATATCTCTGGCAAGCCATCGCTGAAGCCGATTTGACAGCAGAGGAATAATGTGGCCGCCGCCGACAAGGTCATTAGGGTATTTCTGGATCCCGTCAAGCAATTCCTTAATTACATCGTGATTGGGAAGACGGATGTCATCGTCAAGGAAAACGATGAACTCTCCTTTTGCCTTTCTCAATCCGGTGTTTCTTGCTTTTCCAACCGGAGAAACACCTTTAATCAGAACTATTTCAATATTGCTTTCAGATTGAGCGCGTATATCCTTCATTAACAGGGCTACATTGCCATCGCGGTCCCCGTCGCGTGAAATAATGATCACGGATATAGTACTCATTTAAGACCTTCTAAAGCACTTGCCCATTCATTTCTGATCTTCTCAAAAGAAAAATTCCGTTGAAGAAAATCAGCAGGAGAGTAATCTTTTCCAAGAACTTCTGTTAAAGCATTTGAGAAGTGTTGCGCTTTCCATTTATTTACCATTATACCAGGGAAATCTCTTAGTTCTGGGAATAATCCTACTGGTGTTCCGATAACTGGCAGTCCGGAAGCAAATGCTTCCAATACGGTATAGGAATTCCCCTCAAATCTTGAGGGGAAGAGCAGGACATCCGCCTGTGAATATATTTCGCCCATCTCGTGATGCGGCAGGTTATGAAGCAATTGTATATTTTTTGGTAAGTTTTTGTCCGTATTTTTGCCGAGTAACACCGCCGTGAATTGAAGATCAGGGTTCAGTACTGCGGTTTTGACAAAGATATCAAATCCTTTTTCGCGGGTTGCTCTCCCGACAAAAAGAATCTTTCGCCGACTGCCTTTGTTTCTTTTTACTGTCTTCATACACGGGGCATGATGGACGACATGGATATTGTCCATCCCTTCCTTTTTCAGTATCGCTGCAATGAAGTGAGAAGGGGCGATATTAATGGCATTCCGTCCGCTCAGCTTTTCGTATCTGAGCTTTTTCAATGTAATTATCCACCAATTCTTCTGAAGGATCGAATAACAGTGGTTGCGAAAACCAAACCAATTTCCTGGAAAGAAATTTATCCTGGGGATCGGAAGGTCCTTCGGCGCCGCCCATCCTCCGAGTCCGAGCGTAAGGATAGCGTCACAGTCCATATTATCTTTTCTTTTGAAAAAAATATTCCATGCTTCCTTTGCCCTTAGATACTCCGCGGAGCTGCCGCTTTCCTTTGAGGGAAATGTATATTCAACTTCAGAAAAGAACTTAGGCAGCTGAGAAATGAAGAATTCCGCTCCTCCAGCTATCCGGTCTAATCGGATCTGGGAAATGACATGGATCTTCAGGGAGAGTTTATCCAAAATCCATCTCCTCTTTTAAAATGATGCTTTCACCTTTCTGAAGCCGCTTATTATGGCAGATCTGAAATGACATTCCGGGATAAAGCCTCTCCCGGGCGTAGGTAAAGAGACCTCGAAGCGGGGGAGTCTTCAGAAGCCAGCTGTCCTTTTTTATCCGGTTACCCTTGATCGTTTTTGAAAAAACCTCATCCATGGAGAATGAAAGTCCTCTCGTATGCAATATCCAATTCCCGTCTCTTTGAAATCGGAGATAATCCGCTCTTTCAAAGCCATCCGCAAGCAAAGAGGTCTTAACTGTGATGCTGCTTCCATCTAAAGTCAGGGTGCTGGGATTTGGAATAACATTATAAAGGTTGAATCGCTTTTTCGGCTTCATTAATTTACTATTTAATTGGAGCTTGAAACGCCCGGGAATACATGTCCTTATCGCAAGATCGCCAAGATAGGCCTCTTCACTTAGAACGGTCAGGGTAAGGGAGCGGTAAACCTTGCCGGACCCGAATTCATCGGTGTACAGGAAGTTGAATCTCCCGTTTTTCAGGACGATCGTACCGCGGGTTTCAAATGTCCCGCCATCATTGCTGATAGAAATATCTGAACATTCACTGTTCAGGCCGCCCATTTTTTCAAGAGAGAAGAATGAATACCAATTACCCATTTCAAAACCCCATCCTGAAAAGAAATATTCCTTCCCCTCAGAAGTCAATATGCGTGAAATATGGTTGCGTTCGCTATCAATTTCCTTCATCAAGCCATTTCAATTGTGTTTCGTAGAATTCATTAATAAGATCGGGCCAGTAAAAAACTTTCCTGTTCTTCATTACATTGCTTATGTGTTCGCAGTAGTTCTTTCTTATATTGTCAAAGAGGCCCGGGCTGTATTCTTCGGGGTTGATATCGTAACGCACACCGTACTTCCGGGGTTCCCGTGAAATAATGCTTCTTCCAAATGAAACATTTATGGTAGGTATTCCCATAGCGAGGTATGTATAGAACTTTGATGGTATGGAATAATTGTAAATGGTCTTTACAAAGGTAAGCCCCGCAGAGTATTCCTTGAGCTTATTTTTGAATTTCTCTTCGGTGATCGGGGGCAGGAAGCGGATGAAGTTGAACTTCTCTTCAGTTGATACCCGCTGTACTTCCCTCAATTGTTCGGATGGAAAACAGTAGAAATCGAAGACCGCCTTCTCTTTTTCGATGTCTTCCCGGTATATTGAAAAGAACTTCTTGAAATTAATTACGGAATGCATCAGATTGAAAGCCCCGAAATAAAGAAATTTAGGGGTATATTCTCTTTCATGGGAGAAGAGCACGGCATCGTATCCGTTGGGGAGGAAATAAAAGAGCCGCTCTACGCCCATATCTCTATAGACCTCGCGTATACCTGGCGAATTGATCACAGCTGCTTTTGCTCCCGTTAAAAGAGCCCTTTCATAATATTCCAGCATCTTTTCTTTAATGAGATTCCCGTATTTGGCTTTATGTGTGTACAGAAGCGGGTCGCGGATATCATATATCAAAGGGATCCCTTTGTCATGCGCGGCCTTTACCGCTGAAATCCCGATCGCCGGCGGGACGGAAAGGATGATCAGGTCAGGGGATGATGAGAAGATCTTTCTTTTCAGGAGCCCTAAGTTCTTAAAATTGACCACCTCAAGGTGATGCTTGGAGTTCGAAACGGCATCCTGCTGAGCAGTTATGAGCGTAACTTCATGTCCCTTAGAAACAAAGAATTTAGTGAAATTGCCTACACGGTACGGTGCCGCGCCCAATGCCGGCGGCGCCCAGAATGAAACGATGCTTATCTTTGCCATTTGGAAATCCCCCTCTTATCATCTCTTAAAAAAATATTCTCGCTGTCTTCAGTATAAAAATCATTGTCGATCTTAACCGTTCCCTTTTCCCCGTATAATTCCGTAAGGTCTCCCTCATAGAAATAAGACAGAAGGAAAAAGAGATACGCTTCCCATCGAATTACGGGTATACGATTTCTCCATTCCAACTCAAATCCGTAGGCATTGGGAAAACTCCCGTTATTTAATTGATAGCGGTCAATGAAATCCGCGATGGTCTCAATATTCAATGCGGCCGGTTCTGAAAGAAGGGCTGAATAGAGGTGAAGAAATATCATGTCGATCGCTGATCTAGCTATGAAACGGGGGTCTTCCAAACAAACAAAATCCCGTTTATTGTAATATTTCGTAAATTTCTTCGGTGTGCTTCTTATGGATAAGGCTTTTCTGAGTATCCTTGAGCTTTGAGTTTCAATACAGCGGTATCCCGCATAGTA
>JAIVYW010000087.1:0-6601 GCA_048635215.1 Candidatus Atribacteria bacterium | reverse complement strand
AAAAAATCAGCTCTAAGTATCTTTTCGACTATCTCATAATAAGAAATACCTTCTCTTTTAAAAGGAAGCCTGCCAACAGCTATTTCATACAGCATGATGCCAAGTGAATAAATGTCTGAACGCCTGTCCGAATGATGACCGCTGGAAATAATAAACTCCGGCGGCATGTATGCCGGCGTTCCTACAGGCTCATGCGTTATCTTGTATAAACTTTCATCATCAATGCATTTTGAAATGCCGAAATCAAGAAGGATCAACGCTCCGTCATCTTTTATCATAATATTAGACGGCTTTATATCCCTGTGAAGAATGGATCGCTTATGGAGGTCATCAAGAAGAAGGGCAAGTTTTTTCACGATCTCCATAGAATCGGCAATGGAAACAGATCTTTTCTTGATCTTTTCCTCAAGAGTCTCTCCTTCAATATATTCCATCGCTATAAAGCGATCGTCAATATCCACAGAATATATTACTGCAATGTTTGGATGGTTTAAGCTAGCTTGTGTCACAGCTTCTTTCTGTAAATCTGCTATTTTCCCCATGTGAGGATGTAAGATTTTTATGGCAACTTTTATCTGAAGTTGAGTATCATCTGCCAACCAAACAACTCCGTAGGTTCCTTCGCCCAAAATTTTTATCAACTTATATCTACCGCTTCCGAGTACATCATGTTCTTTATGATTCATTATTTGTTTCTCCTTTCACGGATCTTTGCTGCATAATTCCACATGTTTATATATATAATAGGTTCGTATATACTGTCAAAATAAGGATGTATCTGGACCATGTTCGTATATATCACCTTATGGATGTTATAATCTTCTAATATCATCTCCTTCTTTCATCCTATCTAATGGACTCACAATCTGTTCCAATCTGCCCTTTTGTTATTTTATACCTTCTCATCTGTCTAATTATAACTTTTTTAAACTAAAATGTCGAGTCCTTTTCCTTATTTTTTATTTCGATTTCAGATATAAATAATTATTATAAATATCAATTATTGCTTCAAAATCTTTTAAGAAATCTTCACCTATTATACCGTCCACTTTTTCTAATTCTAAAGATGGATAATCAGGGACGGTTGTTGTAATTTTCCGCATAAATTAATTGTATGAAATTTTATCTAATTTTCAAAGTAATAGGGTAAAAGAAACGGCTGCTTGACTTTTAATTTGAAAGTGGTACAATGTCGACAAATGGCTGAAATAG
Organism: Candidatus Atribacteria bacterium; assembly: GCA_048635215.1. Classification (GTDB taxonomy): domain Bacteria; phylum AUK180; class AUK180; order AUK180; family AUK180; genus JAGLWT01. The sequence goes on along the minus strand of JAIVYW010000087.1, from coordinate 5,389 downwards.
TGTTACGAAAACCTTATTCGGGCTTTGACTTTTTTCAGATCTTGCTTACCAAATTACAAATAGAACTTTTTTCCGAAGTTAAATACTCCCAACACACCCGCATTTGCCCCCCCCCCATTTTTTCTTTGCCTCATAACTTTATCTGTTCTATTAAACACCGACAAAGATAACGATGCAAAAAACAAAATCGATAACGATAAGCGAAATAGATATTCGCTAGAGGAAGCGAAAGCGGCTTTCGTTACAGGATAAAACCGGCGGCGATTAGTCCGCAGCGGAATTGCAATTTTCCGGCAGTTCCGATTAGTCCGCGAAAAGGAAACTGTTCTTTAACAAATACCCTCTGCCGCAAATTGAAAGTTCTCTGTTACGGCAAAGGGGTTTAAATGCTGTTAACGGAGACAAAAACGACTTTGAGTAAGATTCTCAAGGCGAGAGGACAAATTATGAATAAGAAATCAAAAATTTTTGCGAGTGCATTAACAATATGCACGATTGGAATTTTGCTTGTGTTCGCAGGATGTGCGAAGACCGCTGATATGCAGACAGTTCCGTTAACGAGTACTCAAAAAGCATTGTCAGTTTCAAACTATTCAGAATTAAGTGAAGCTACTGAAGATATAGGTAATCAGATGTATCTTATTGATAATAAATACTACTATATACCTGATTATATTATGGATTATGTAAATGGTGACTTATCAAAAATACCTCTTGATAAATATATAAGTGCGGATAACCCCGGCTATAACCATTTTTTAGAGATCTTGGAATATGGAATTTCAAATGGAAATGTAGAGTTCATTAAAGAAAATCAAAAAATTCCTTATTTAAATAAACTGCACACAGTTATGAAAATGATAGATAAGAACAATTTTAATGGAGCTTATAAAAAGGGAGCAAATGATCTTGTTAAACATACAAAATCTTGGTTTGCGAATTCTTCAGACATAACTACTGCATCGAATATGTTTGGTTTAACACAATGGATGCTTGAAAATGAAGCGCCTTATATACCAGAAAACTATACACTCGGGTTTTTTAAATGTTTGGATAAATGTGTATCTTCTCATGGGACAAAGTTAACCATTGGCTGTGCAATAGTAGTTGGCGTAGGAATGATGATTGGCCCGGGGGGAGCAGTTGTGGGTGTAAACGTTTGTATTGCCGCGTCGCTTGCCCTTGTTGCCACTTGTTCGCTCAATTGTGTTAAATAGCTATGATACATTAATAGAATAATGGAGGTGCTTTGTATGGAGAAAATAACTGCAGAGAAATTGTTTCGGCGACTAACCTCTTTGTGTGGATTTGGGTGTTTTATATTTATATCCATACCAACATTGCGGAAACTTTCCAACAGTGATTGTATAACCATTTTTATCGCATTCACAATATTAGGCGGTATTTCTGGAGTAGTTTCCCTAATTTTGTGGATAATAAAGAAGAGGAAAAATATTCCAAACACGAAAAACCAATAATAGATAAGATAGGGATAGGATAGGGATATGGGAGCATGTCTTCTATGAAAGCAAAAGTCAAGCCTTTTTCAAGAAAAGCTTTCTAATTCGGACGATCTTAAGCGATCAATCTTCTATTCGTTCCCTTTAGAACATGATATGTGTCCGAAGAGGACTCCCTAATCTTTACTAAAACACTTCATTGTTAGACACGGTAGGGGGCAGTCCATTTTTTAAATATCTTTTGTATATCTTTCAGTGTACGCTCTGTCTTCATTGAGCATACAGAATATTATTTCCGACATTCTTCTTGCCACAGCAGCAATAGCGACATTAGGCTTCATTCTTTTTTTGAGTTGTTCATATCGTTGTTTAAAATACGGAGATTTCCCCACAGCTACCCAGCTTCCTTCAATGAGCGCGGTTCTGAGGTATTTATTGCATGACGGTGTGAGGTGGCCGCTTGTGATCTTATTTCCCGATGAATGAGTAGTCGGGACCAGTCCGCAATATGATGCGAATTGCTTGTGAGTCGGAAATCTTGAGATGTCATGAACTTCAAGAGAGATCAAAGCGGAAAGTGTATTTCCGATCCCGGGGATCGTCTTGAGCAGTTCTGTATATCTATTTCCTTTGAGAGAGGTCTTCAGATATTTTTCAAATCCCTTTAATTCTGCGGTTTTCAGGTCGAACATATCCAGATAATGTCTCAGGAGGTATACGGCATGCCCATCAAGTTCCAAAGAATCAATATACTTTCTGCCTGCCGCTCCGAATATATCTGATATACCTTCCGGATGAACAAGACTTCTTACAAGGAGACCATGGATCTTGTTCTTCAACCGAGTTCTGTCTTTTACAATTGAAAGCCGTTCTCTTAAAACATATTTAAGCTCTCTTATTATTTTCGGTGTATCTTGGGGACGGCTGTGGTAAAAGTTGCAAATTCAAACGCACATCTTCCTATCGCCCCTTTATTATTATATTTAACACTTTTTTGAAATTCACATTAGGACATTTCTCCATCTAATCAGGGACGGTAGTTGCGAAAGTTGCAACTTCACACCCGCCATCTTCATATCGCCCCTTATTTACTACATTTATCGCCTTTTCGACCTTCACATTAAGACATTTCTCAATGCATCCCCTACAGCCTTGTATCACATTCTTAATAATATATGTCTGGCCCAATAGAATATGAATTATATGATCCTAAATCTGAATGCTTTCATATTTTGCAACTTTCGCAACTACCGTCCCCGAAGCCTCATTTTGAACAATCTTCTTCTATTTTCTTTTCTCTGCTTCTCCCCCACACTCGAGCACGGCGCAGCCGTGCGCCCAACCGAGAGTTCCGGAAGAAGTGAATGTTCGTTAGAGCTTTTAGAGGCAGGAACGAATGTTCGAGGAAAAATGACATGCTGTCTGAGAGAGGAAACTTCCGAACGAGTTCATGCATTTTAATGAGTGTATGCTTCGGTCCGAAGGAAAAAGCGAAAAGAAAAGAGAACACCTTCCGGAACAATAATATATATATCTTTCTTTTTGAACATCCTGAAATGATGTGAGAAAAGCATATGTTAATAATGAAAAGATGGATTCTTCGGTCGCTAATACTTCTTCAGAGTGACAAATATGGTACTTATCGGTCCCACAATTAGCCATTTGGTATTTTCCCTTCTGCACCTATCAACTTATCATCCTATCAACCTATCACCTTAGTGACCGAATATCAATTTGATCGAGAAGACATACCCTCCGATCGCTATTACGGCAAAAGATATTTTCAGCCACCTTGGCAGTCTTTCCTGCATTACAAAGAGTATGCTCGATATGAATAAAGCGGAAAGTACTACTCTATTGCCGAATCCCAGGGTCGCGATCAGCGGGGTCTTGAATGTGAAGAGGTCGCCTATCACGAAGATGATCACATTGAAGAGATTGGATCCGAGTATATTTCCGTAAGCCAGGTCAATGGAGCGGTATTTGAAGATCGAATGGAATGTAACGGCAACCTCGGGAAGCGAAGTCGAAATAGCGAGAAATAATGCGCCGACGAATGATGAGCCCATTATAAACGGTTTACCGTTAAACGAAAATTCAAATCTTGCGATAAAATCCGAGGTCTTTCCCAGTATGATCCCCAGGCATATTATTAGCATCGCAAGGCCTACAAAGACCCATACTATCTTTTTCTTAGTGAGATGCTGATATTTTTTTGGCAATTCGAAATCGCTCTGGCCGCCGGACTCCAATCTGCCGTAAAGTTTGAATACCAGCGGAAGAAGCAGAATAAAGAGTATCGTCGGAATAGAAAGTCCACCCAGGCTTCTGAAGGGCGTGAAGAAGAGCGCCACAAGAAGCAAAGGAACGGTTGAATACAGCAGTATCGTACCATTATGTTCCTTTGAAGGCCTGGAGATTTTCTTTTTTATTATAATTATATAGACAAGAATGCTCCAGAGGATGGTAATATTGAAGAAATTACTCCCGAAAACATCCGCTACCATCAATTCCGGGTTATGAGCGATGAAGATCGCGGAAAATCCTGAAGAAAGCTCGGGAAGGCTTGTAATGGTCGCGATCAGGACCGTGCCGATAAAGGCCTCTCCGAGATTACTGACCTTGGAAAGGGCCTTGGCGTAAAAGGTCAGTCGGTCCCCGATAAAGAACACCCCGACAAATGCGAAAAGAAAGAGCGCTATGTTAATTATTAATAGTAACATACCTTTCTCCAAAAACCAGTATCAGGCCGTTCAGGATGATATTGACCGCAAAAAACGGCAGCGCGGACAAAAAAGTCCCGCCGTAGATCACGAAAATATACAGGCCCTTGACCACAACGATGCCGGCGATCAAAAAAAGCATCACAGCTCGTTTGAAATGAGGGTTATATCCCGAAATATACCCGAAAAGAAAGAATGTAAAATAGATCAGCAGGCAGTAGAATATCGGAAATACAATATCAAATGAAAAAATTCCGGTGACCGCTACGAACAATGCTAACCCCAGAATAAAGCGCAGATTGTTCTTCTCCTTGATGCGTATCATGTATATCAGCAACGGAATGAAGTCCAGGAGAAAAAAAGAGTTTTTGCCGGAAAATATTATCAGTCCGTTGAAGATCAGGAGCAGGTACAATACAAATTTATTCATCGACATCATCACTATATTTACGGAACACGGACACCGATTTCAGCGCATAGACATCCTCTGCGGGTTCTATCAGATATGAATACCTGTTTATCCGTCTTTGGGAGAGCCTTTTGATGCGGCCCAGAACAAACCCGGAGCCGAATGTATCGGATATTCCGAATGTGAGAACGGTCATTCCTTTGGAAACCTTATCTTCCACCTTTATGTTCATCGGAGACAGAAACTCAAATATCATTCCCTCTTTTCTTCTTTCACATAATCCGATCAGTGTATATTCTTCATTATTTTCTTTTAAAAACAGCGCGGCATCAACAATAACTCCCTCATTAAATATCCATTCGACTATAGAACTGGAGTAGCCCGCTCTTTGGACACGCCCCAGAAGGAAGCCGTGAAAAGTAATATAGTCACCGTTTTTAATAAGGTCTTTTTGCCCTCCGTTGAGCACAAAATAGGTATTTCCAAAGGAGGAATATTTAGTGATTATATTGAATGTGCCGATATAATAAGAGTCGCGCCTCTCGATATACTTGATCTCTTTGGAAAGTTCTTTGAAAAGGCGCAGGCGCTCCATTAATTCCTCATTCTTTACATGAAGGCGCGCATTGAGTTCTCTCAATCCAAGATTCTCTGTTTTTAGAAGCGACCTTTCCTTTCTTTTTAAAAATATCCAAAGCGCGCTCATAATAATCTTTTGCCTTTATGTGCTTGTTCAGCATGTAGTAGTTCAAGCCGATTTTCATTAGTGACTCTGCTGTTTTTATCTCGTCACCACT
>JAIVYW010000086.1:0-6689 GCA_048635215.1 Candidatus Atribacteria bacterium | reverse complement strand
CAGGGCTGCTCCACTCCGAAGAGGGAGAAGTAGTTGACGGTAGTATCGAGTGGAACGGCGGAAGAATAGACAGGAAGAACGCTGAGGAAATCGGTAAGCTGGGCATCATTCAGGCGCTGGAAGGACGCCGTGTCTTCGAACACCTCAATGTGGAAGAAAACCTGCTGGTTGGGGCGTACCAGCGTAAAGACCATCTTGCCATTAAAGAAGACATTGATATGGTCTATCAGTATTTCCCGCGGCTCAAAACACTCCGGCGCAATACCGCCGGCTACCTCTCCGGTGGCGAACAGCAGATGCTGGTAGTCGGCCGTGCGATAATGGCCAACCCGAAGCTCCTGATGCTGGACGAGCCATCACTCGGCCTGGCGCCAATGCTGGTCAAAGAGATCTACGATATTATCCGGCAGTTTAATACCGACCACAAGACCTCAATTCTACTTGTCGAGCAGAATGTCAGGGTCGCTCTCGGCATTGCCCACTACGGTTATGTTATGGAAAATGGGCGCATTGTCCTTAATGGCAGCGCCAACTTCTTGAAGAATAACGATGATATCAGGGAGTTCTATATGGGCCTATCGGCGACAGGTATGAAGAAGAGCTATCGAGAAGTAAAACACTACAAGAGACGAAAGCGATGGCTATAGCACTCAGGCAGGGTAAATTATTAAGAGGGCTAATCTTCCTGCCCAAGATAGGCCGATATCACTTGCGGGTTAGTTCTAATTTCTTCCGGGGTACCTTCGGCAATCTTCCGTCCAAAATCAAGGACGATGATCCGATCGGCTAGGTCCATCACCACCCCCATATCATGCTCGACAAGGACGATGCAGTTGACACCATCCCTGAGTACCGGCGTCTCCGAATAGGCATCGCCCTGCCCCTCAAAGATGTCAACGATAAAGCGGGCAATATCCTCCTTTTCTTCCAGATTCATTCCCGCCATCGGTTCATCAAGGAGCAGAACTTTCGGTTCCAGGGCTAGCGCCCTACCTAATTCAACCCTCTTGCGCATTCCGTAGGGGAGGGCACCGACCACCTTCTTTCTAATTGACTCTATTTCCAGGAAATCGATGATGTCCTCCACCGTTTTGCGATGCTCTATTTCTTCTGGAACCGCCACAGTGACGGAAGAAGTAAACACCCGGCCACGATTTTATATAAATCTCCGACAAGAAATGGGAGGAGTCCCAAGTGAATACTTTTTTCAAAAGAATGTGTATATAGAAGTGTTAAATGGCCTACACCAAAAAGATAGATCAATAAGTTCCCAAGAAGCATAAGGATAAAGACGATGCTGATTTTCCTTGTATCTATTTTTTCCGCTAACAGTGACAGAATGTAAGAAGCAATCAGAAAGCCAATAATATAACCGCCTGTCGGACCAAGGATAGCGGCGACTCCCGCCTTTCCACTAGCAAAAACCGGTAGTCCGGCTATACCCTCAAAGATATAGAGTGAAACAGCGGCAAAACCGATCTTTCTGCCGAAAGCAATACTCCAAACAAGTATTGTAAGGGTTTGAAGCGTGATTGGCACAGGTGTGCCCGGTAAGTAAAATGAGGTATAAGCTGAAAGGATCATTAGTAAATTGCCAATCAATATGGTTCCGATATAAAGAGGGATACTCATTTCTTTTTTAATTAAAATCGCTCCGACGATATTCATAACACTCTCCTTCTCTACTATTATACAGAATTTCTCTGAAATATCTAATATTTTCCTGATATTATCTGTGCATTTCTCTTTAAATGCATAATTCTATATGGCGAACCGGAATCGGTTATCAGGAATGTATTGAATGGTGAAAGGAAAATCAGGTATATTCCGCCTAGAGCGTCGTTCCAATAAATTGTCAATGGCGTATTCCATATCCATATTTGTTTCGTTGTGAAAAATTATTATAGGAGAATTGGCTGGATAAGTGAAAAAAAGAATCGGAAGAGTAAAATTCTTTCTTAAAGCAGGCAAATACAGAGAAAACAAAGGATTGACTCCCTTCAACGTTTTATATCATTGTAGCTTTCTCCCCAATATTGAATAGTTGAAATTTCAGCAATAATGTATTATAATGTCTATGTAAAGAATTTGAGACGCAGGAGGATTGCGATGAACAGACGATCGTGGCTGATAATTGTACTTATAGCAGTGATTGCACTTGCCGGATGTAAGAATATGAAGAAATATGATCCCTTGATGAACGATGCGAAAGCTGCCCTGGAATCAGCAAAGCAGACAGAAGGCGCAGAAGATGAGCAGCTCAAGGAAGCCGAGGCCGCGTTCAAAAGCGCACAAGAGGCCTATGAAGGAAAAAAGGGTGACGATGTCGAGATCTACGCCAACAAGACAATAGAGCTGGCAAATAAAGCGAAAGCCGACGCCATCGCGGCAAAGAAAGAAGCCGAGAGAATAATTGTCGTAAAGGACGAGTATGAAACTAAACTGGCCGATCTTACCGCTGCGGTCGATGAGATCAAAACGGAAAAAGAGATCTATCAGAAAACACTTGATCTGATCGAGCAGGCCAAGGCGGAATACGAAGCGGGTGAATATGACAAGGCCCTTGAGACCCTGACCATGGCAATGGATACATTCAATAAGGGTTTAGAGATCAAGAAAAATAAACCTACTGCATATACCGTCATTAAAGGTGACTGCCTTTGGAACATAGCCAAAAAAGAAAAGATATACGGAGATCCTATCCAATGGCCGAAGATCTACAAGGAGAATAAAGATCAGATAAGAGACCCCGATCTTATTTTCCCAAAGCAGGTATTTAGAATACCCCGCTAGTCCGGCATATGATAAAGCGATTTTTAATTTTATTAATTGTATTGCTTATTTCTTTGCCTGTATATTCTTATGAACTGAAACAAGGAGACAGGCTGAGGATCGTTATTCAGGGCGTCAAGAATTTTTCCAATATTCCTTTCGTTATTCAAGCTGATGGAACGCTCTCATTGCCTTATATTGGTGAGATCCGCGCTTCCGGCTTGACAATGGAAGAGTTCAATAAGATCATTTCCGAGAAATACAATGTGGTCTTTAATAACCCTGAGATCCTATCCATTATTATCGAGAAAGCACCTATAAGTGTCGGAGTAATGGCGTTTTCACAGGACGGCGGCAAACTTATTTCCTTGCCTCAGGGGAGTACTGTGGTGGAGGCTCTTGCTGCCGGCGGTGTGAATCTGAGAAAAGCTTCTCTCGGCAGGGTGAAGATCATCCGTGCTGACGGGACGGTAGTAAAGGTCAATGTGAATAAACTTATAAAAACAGGTGATCCTGTTTTGAGAAAGTCTGCGATTCTTAATACCGGCGACATTGTATATGTACCGAAGAAATTCTTCTACCTGGACCTTCAAACGACGGTTCAGATAGTGTCTCTTGTAAGTTCTCTCATCGTGATCTTTAAGTATTTCAGTGTGGAGTAAATGGGAAAGAAGTTATTTAATATTATCCGCATTGTTTTAACTCTGCTCTTTTTATATTTTGTTTTCAGAAAGATCGAATTTTCTCTTTTAAAGGACGCGTTCATCAGTTCTGATAAAATTATGCTCATCTGGGCATTTATCCTCTTCATGGTTAATACCGTCTTGATGACCCTGAGAATATCTACGCTTTTTAAGGTATTTCCTCAGAAACTATCCTTTTTAAAGGTGCTCAGGTATTATCTTATCGGAATATTTTTCAATCAGGCACTTCCAACTGCTGTCGGCGGCGACGCTGTCAAGGGGTATAAATTAGGCAAGGCCGTGAATGATGTCCCTTCCGGGTTATTGATAACCTTTATAGACCGCCTGCTGGGCTTATTGACCATGCTCGTGTACCTTTTTGTGGCGATCCTTATCGGTGGAACATCATATCTGAAGGGCAATTCCCTTTACCTTCTCGGTGGTTTCGGGGTGATCTGCATCGTTCTTACGATAACAATTTTCTCCACCCGGCTTTCCGGAATGGTTTACCGTATCTTCTTTAAACCCCTTGAAGATAAGATCAAATTCCTTCATCGGATCAAAGAAAGCTACAGATTCTTTCTGAAGACCAAAGATCAGAAAAAGCTGTATTACATAGCGCTGGCATATTCCTTCGCGGCACAATTGATTCTTATAGTAGCTGTATCATTTTTAGCAGCCGGCTTGGGTATCACTTTGACCTTAGAAGTATATTTTATAGTCATGCCGATAATATTCGTGATATCGATGATACCGATATCTGTCGGCGGTTTCGGAGTAAGAGAGCAGGCATTTGTTTCTCTGCTCGCACTTTACGGGATCGGAAGGGTTCCGGCATTGGCATTGGCCCTCTTATATGTGGGACTATACATTCTCATGTGTATTCCGGGCGGTGTTCTTTATCTCTTCGGAGAAAAGGAGAAAATTGATGGATAATGAAGGCAGCATGAATTTATATCGTTACTTGAGCATTGTGTTCAAGTATAAGTGGTTGGTTCTTCTACTGTTTCTGATCTTATTTATTTCGGGAATGTTCGTGGTTATGAAGAGTCAGGAGATGTACGCGGCGCAAACAAAGATACTGGTAAATTACCAGATGAGCGGAACGAATGATATGTCCAGGTATTTTATGTCCGGCACCATAAGGTATCTTGTGAAAACATACTCCTTGACTATCGTTTCCAATCAGGTTTTGGAAAAGACAAGAAAAATTCTGGACCTGCCCTATTCAGTAGGATATCTCCGCTCGCATCTCTTTGTTGAGACCGAGGAGGGGACAAATCTGATCAAGGTATCAGGGACACTCCCTGACAAGGAGCATATAGCTCTATTTCTCAATACACTTATTGATCAGTATATTATTCTTCAGACCGGATTTATGACCGAGGATTCTGTTAAGGCAAAGGATTATATCCAAGAGCAGCTTCAAGTTGTCGGCGCTGACAGAAAGTGTATTCAGGAGAAGATCAGGGATTTTAAAGAAGAAAACGGGATCGTGGATGTGAAAACAGAGATGCAGAACCTTGTCGAGCGATTTTCGGCACTGCGCTTATCTAAAACAACATCCATTATGGAAAGGAAGTCGGTAAAGGAGACACTTGCCAAGGTCAATCGCGAATTAAGGAAGATAAAGGACTCCGGAGAAGCGAAGATCATCAATGATATTGAAACCTCTCCCGAGTATGCGGCGTACAAGAGACTGCAGCAGGAATATGAAGAAGCATCCATGGTATATAAAGAAGGATCCTCGTATATAAAGGCATTGAAGATAAAGCTTGATGATCTTAAGAATAAGCTCTTTAACCGAATATCATCAACTGATTCTAATGTTTCTCTACTCTCTTTATACTCGCAGAAAACTCTTTTGGAACAGCGCCTTGTGGAATTGAACTACGAGATCGTTAAGACCGATTTTATTCTGCAGAGCATGGAGGAGCAGCATAAAAGCATTCCTGAAAAGGAAATGGAGTATCAGGACCTGATGGCTGATCTGACCATCAATGAGAAATTGTATAATATTCTCCTTGAACAGGAGAAGGAAATGGAATTGGCAAAGATCACCCAGGGAAGCACGATCAGAGTTGTGGACAGAGCGATCCAACCCTCAAGGCCTATCACCACCAGTAAGGTCAGATACCTTCTCTTCATCACATTGCTCGCTCTCATAGTATCTGTGGGCTTTGCTTTTCTTATCGAATATATTGACACTACGGTAAAACCATCTGATAATATTGAGAAGATATTCGACGCGACTCTGATCGGTAAGATCCCTGAAATATATAAAGGTGATGAAAAATTGAGTAAATGGGCGATTATTACCGGCCAGCGCGCGAAATATATTACGCGTTCCTTCAAGGAAAACCTTATCACCAATATCAGCAAGAAATCTACTATCAATGAATCCTATAAAGAATTGAGAACTCTTTTATCCTACAGTAAAGAATTCAAAGACAAGGAAGGTGCCAAAACCATGTTGGTCACCAGTTCTGAAACAAAGGAAGGTAAGTCGATCACCGGAGCCAATCTTTCAATAATTCTTTCCCTGAACAGAAAGAAGACCGTTCTGATCGATGCCGATATGAGAAAACCCGCACAGCACAGGATCTTTGAAAGGGTAAATAATGTCGGCTTGACCGATTATTTCGAATCGAGCATTACTGATGTAAAAAAGATCATTCAGGCAGGCGTAAATCCCTATCATGACCTTATTACCTGCGGTCCGCATACACATAATTCAAGCGAATATCTCGATTCTCCTAAGGTATTTGAGCTTATTGACAAGCTTTCAGCATTGGGATATGAATATATCATTTTTGACACGCCCCCGGTGAATGCGCTTACCGATGCGGTCGTCCTCTCAAATAAGCTGGACGGCGTTCTCTTTGTCATCAGATCCAATCAGATAGGGAGGCACAGGGTGCAGATCGCATTGGAAAATATCAAAAAGAGCGGAGGCAATATTCTTGGCCTTATCCTCAACGGTATCCCTCTCAGGGGCGGCTATGGGTATTATTATTACTATTACGGCCAGACCTACTATTACAGTTACGACGATGTGGACGCCAATGAAGAGAAGAAAAAGGCATAATTTATGCAGATACACTTTAGATGAAGATAAAGATATCAGGATTCCGCTACTTTAATGCGACGGCTCCCGACGAAAAGACCGTTTCGGTTTCCGATGGGACGGTATTGAAGCAATTGCTGATCGAACTGGGACTTGAACCTGATATT
>JAIVYW010000085.1:0-6650 GCA_048635215.1 Candidatus Atribacteria bacterium | reverse complement strand
AATATCTAAGATAATCAATTTTGAAATACTAAAGAATTAAAGCACCGTCCCTATTTTCTGGATTCAAACAAGGCCCGCGCAGTCTGGGGACCAAGGAGGCCGTCGATCGCGCCATTGTAATGGCCGGAGGCCTTCAGCTCACGCTGGAGAGCCGTGATCTGGTCTTTTGTCAGCGTAAGGATCTTCTCTATCCACTTGAGATCGATCTCCTGCCCGATGATATAGACCGGAGTGCCGGCACGCACAGGAACAGTGTCCATCAGTTCGTCGATATCCATATTTCGCATCGCGATACAGCCGAAAGTCCAATTGAAACCGATACCCAGGCCGTGTATCTGTATCTCACCGCCGATATGCGGCAGCGTTGGATCCGCCGCCTTGCTGGAAGCGTATCTGCCACGGTCCCAGACATTGGGATAATTTAGATCGAAGGCGCGGTAATATGTGGCTCTCGGCTGAACATTGTATATCCGGTATATGCCCTCCGGTGTGGTCGAGTTGTCCTGATGCAGCTTTCTCTTTACCGGATCTCTACCCAATGCTATGGGATAGACCTTTTTCACATCAGCACCGTCTTTCAATATCAGAATATAATGCATCTTGTCCACCAATATAGATGGATTTCTTAAAGGTGTAGCAAAAGCCTTGTCATCGGTGGCGACCTTGAGGACATTCGAATATCCGACATATCCTCTGCTGCCCTTGATAGCAGCAATGTAATAATATTGCGCTTTGTGAGCTGTTTTGGTATCATTTAATATAAAGGATGCGGTATTTCCCGACGATATTTTGACAATGGGATACCTCGCTATATCTTCTATGCTGATCTCATTCAGATCGGAAGTGGAGCGAAAGATATCAACGCTTCTTGCCTTTGGATTTTTCAAAACCTTTACTTCGAGCGTAATATTTTTTCCCGATTTCGCGGAGAGTTTCAGCACGATCGCGTCTTCCGCAAAGGTCATGGCGCTTAGAGCCAAAATAAGTAATATTAAAAAATTTCTTTTTCTCAACCTTGAACTTTTCAACTTTTCAACCTTTGAACAATCTTTTTCACATGACACGTTAAAAGATCAGCGTCGCGGCAAAATCGGCCTGTATCTCCCCTATTTCAAAGCCCAACTCCCTAAGATTGATCTCTAATTTCAGATTTCTCGCGGGTTTCCAGAGGAAGCCGAGATACAGATAAGTGGCCCGATCCATCTGCGTATCCTTGACATCATAATCATTGGACATATAAGATGTGACAGATGTTTCCGAAGCATCCCCGAACACAACATCAAGCTCCTCGGATACATAGGAATCGCCGGGATGTATTTTCGTATGCGTGATATACCAGATCACTGAATGAAGTGTGCCCATGCGAAGCGTTACTTTTTCAGAGAGATCTACTTCGAGTCCTATCGGGATCCAAATATCGTGCGCAACGGCCTTGCTTTCCCACTTTCCGTATATCGTCTTGGTATATGTGCCGATATAATCATCCGGATCGTTCGCCTCCGCATCACCGTCATCGTGTTCAATAATGGCTTCGCTCGTATAATCAGATATATAGGTTCGTTTGCCAAACTGAATAAATGAGTAGAAGAGGCTGGCACCAAGCCACACTCCCTCAGCAAGTTCATAACGGCCGGTCGTATTTGCCGCCAATAATACAGTACCTGAGAAATCATGCGTTATCAGCGCGCTCCAAGTTGTAGCGGTTGTATCGCTGGGGGATGTTATTTCCAATTTATCACCTTCTTCCTCATAATCGCTTGAATTAGTGAAGGTATAGGAGAACAGGCCGGAGCATAAGATATTGAATTTTTCACTGAAATTGCGAACCTTTCTAAATCCCATTCGGATCTCGGGGATTTTGTGGATATTGATACCGGCTACATCAGACTCCAATGATGCAAAGGCGATCGGTGTTCCCACAGAATCTCTTAATACAATATCTTGAACTCGGAATTCCTCGTCCTCACTTTTAAGATTGGAGTAAGAAAAGCCGAGATAAGCTCCACTTCCCTTTTCGTTTGAAAGCCCCAGTTTAAGGGAGATCTCATGTGATTTAATAAAATCACCCTCCACAAGTTCAAGAGAAGTGGTAATATATGTATCAGGGGTTGTCTGCTCTATCGTCTCATTTACGCCCACTGATTCAATACTAAGATTGCTTCGGCTCAAAGTCAGAGATAGTCCTGCATCGAGCTTGTCACTGAGCTTATACGCATGTCCCAGAACTATATACATATCATCTGCTCCGCTGGATACTTCACTTTCATCTTCACTTGAAAAATATGATGTCCCTAAAACCCAAACATCACTGTGAACATCTAAATATGCGCTTTGATCAACAGCATTGATATAAAGAGAAGTCCTACTTCGAGGAGAGAGCTGCAAACCCAGGAATCCAAGCGAAAGACTTCCCGATCCATTGAAGAAATTCGTGTAGATCTCTGCATGTTCAAATTCCGCCATATACGCGGGATTCAATTGGAAGAGGTCTTCATAATCCTCAAAGATCCCTGCCGTACCGAGGGCTCTGAATGATGGGCTGCTGACACCAAAGGAAAGTGTTATGGTGAGTAGAATAACAGTGATCAAAAGGCTTTTTTTCATTTTTGGCTCCTTTCTTGTGCTTTCATTATATTCTATTATGTGCAGCATTTCAAATAGCTGCGATTGTTAAAACTTCTTCGATTTCAAAGATTTGCCAACTACTTTGGAGAAGAACCACAATGGACAAGTATTCACGTGTGAAGTGTGAAGTGTAAAGTGCTACGCAAAGAAGGAAGAGGTTATAGGTTGATAAGTTGATAGGGTTGTAGGTATAAACATAATGAATAGTGAACAGTGAAGAATGAAGAATGAAGAATGAAGAATGAAGAATGAAGAATGAAGAATGAAGAATGAAGAATGAAGAATGAAGAATGAAGAATGAAGAATGAAGAATGAAGAATGAAGAATGAAGAATTAGAGAAGAGGTTAGTTTAGATAAGAGATAGGAACAGATGGATTATCGGGTCTAGCCCGATAATGACGAGATAATAGGAAAGCTGGATCCTTCGCCGAAAAGCTCAGGATGACACGATCGTTCTCGCTATGAACGAAGTGTGAGGTGTGAAGTGTAAAGTGGAGAAATACAATTGACAAGGGACAGGGAACAGTTAAGAATAAATAGCAAGTGGACCCAGTGGAACAAGGGGGAAAGAGATAAGGCCAAGGCGGGCTATCTGATGATCACGAACTTCCCGGTTTCTTTCTCATCTTTGTCATTTGAAATGTGATAAATATATAAACCGGAAACAATGTCTTTTCCAGCATCGTTTTTCAGATCCCACTGATATTCCAAGCTATCCGCTTCCGCTTCAAACACAAGGTTACCTGTAATGGAAAATACTTCTATTTTCGAATTTTCCGTTAGATTTACAAATGTAACTACCTTGTTATCCGAATCCAATTTGCACGGGTTAGGATAAACGACAATATTTTCCAGATCGGCAGCAAACGCCTTTGTCCCGGCAAAATCCGCATCTACGATAACTGCACTTAAATCAGTATATGTCCTATTTGCCGGAGTAAATTTTTCATACTTGGCCTTCATTGGAGTAATAGTATATGTTGCACCCGCATTCAAATTAGCAAATAAATAATCACCGTTAACATCAGTAAGAGTACTCGCAGTGGAATCACCCGTGAGATCAACCGTAACATTCGGTAATGGCTCAGCTCCATCTGTAATAGTTCCTCCAATTGACACGACAAGAGTTCCGACAAAATGAGCATTATTAATATCATTGCTCAAGTTCAGGTAAGTTCGATCTACCGGAGCAAAGGTATAGTGTTCTTTTGTGGGTGTAATGAGATAGTTATCACTAGTTGTAAGTGAGGTAAAAGAATAGTCACCTGAGGCATTAGTTGTAGTGGAATCATGAATTGACCCGTTTCTAACGATCTCAACATTGACATCCGCAATGGGATTTGTCCCATCAGTAATGGTTCCGCTAATCGTCCATGTTGCCGGGAGACGAGTGGAATCAGCATAAACATTAATTGTAGTGATATACAATAGGGCAATTAGTACATTCAACAGTTTTGCAAGTGTTTCTCTCATTTTGAACTCCTCTAATTTGATTATATCTTTTTTTGCGCGGCATTCCAAATAGCTGCTGAGCTCGCTCAGCAAAGCGGCACACATGCAAGAGGGATGGATTCCTCGCTTTCACGGGAATGACATAATAAAATTGAAAATGGACAATTGACAGTTGACAATTAGGGAATAGAAAACAGAGGGGATGGATGATTCGCGTTGCTCAACATGACAGAGGACAGGTCCAGTCCTATATCTCCCATTTTTATCGTGTATACTTGACAAATTACCTATTTATGCTATAGTATCGCATATGGAAGAAACACGAGGCGGAGGATATTTTGAAGGAAATCAAAAGAAGCGTATATTTAGAGAAAATCAATAAATTCACAGATAAGCCGGTTATAAAAGTAATTATCGGTATGAGGCGAGTTGGTAAAAGTGTGATTTTAAGGCAATTATATGAAGATTTAAAGAGTCGATATAAGAAAGGAAATTTCATTTACATAAACAAAGAAGATCTTTCATTTGATTTCATCAGCAATTATAAACAGCTTTGCGCATATATCAACGATAATTCTAAATCTAAAGTTAAGAATTACATTTTTATTGATGAGATACAGGAGATAGATAATTGGGAGAAATGTATTGCTTCTCTCGCTGTATCAAAGAATAATGATATATATATTACCGGGTCAAATTCATCTATGCTTTCTTCTGAAATCTCAACACTGATAGCCGGAAGATACATTCTATTTCACATTTATCCATTAACCTTCAAGGAATTCCTCATATTTCGAGGAGAAGACGCAAAGGCTCGTAAGGAAGAATTTAATAACTTCATAAATTTCGGGGGTTTTCCCGGGATACATTATTTTGATTTAGACAAGGAGGTTATCTATCAATACATCAAAGGCATTTACAACACAATAATATTAAAGGATATCGTTAGTCGTTATGGAATAAGGAGTGTATCTTTGCTTGAGAATGTGTATATCTATCTCATGGACAATATTGGAAATATTACATCGGCAAATAAAATTAAGAATTACATTAAGGATAAGGGTTTAAAAACAAGTGTGGATAGTATATTGAATTATTTCTACTATCTTACCTCGACCTATGCAATGTTGAAAATCTTAAGATATGATATTAAAGGCAAGAAAATACTTGAATTCAGCGAGAAATTTTATGCGGGCGATATTGGTTTACATCAGATCTTTAACAGGAATAAGATGCATAAAATCCCCGGAATATTGGAAAATATTGTTCTTTTAGAATTGAAATCTCGCGGTTATGATGTGCAGATCGGCAAGATGAATGGAGCTGAGATTGATTTTTTCGCACAAAAAGGATCAGTCACTGAATATTTTCAAATTTCATATTTGATCAAGGATAAAGATATCTTTGAAAGAGAGTATTCACCCCTTTTGAAAATAAACGACAATTATCCGAAATATGTCTTATCTATGGATGAGATAGGAGAAGACTATAAGGGGATCAAGTGGATGAATATAATTGATTGGCTGATTGCGTATAGGGTCACAGAGGGATAGGGTGATAAGAGCACAAGAAGCTACGCATAGGTTATGCTTCGCAGAGCACAAGCAACAAGAGCACAAGTGCACAAGATGCTACGCAGAGGTTAGAGGCTTATAGAGAAATTGACAATGGACAATTGACAATTATAAGATAAAACATAAAATATTCCTATCTCAAAGTATTTACCTCCACCTACAAACCTATCACCTTATCATCCTATAACCCGGTTATCTATTTCTAAACCTTGAACTTTTGAACTTTTCAACCTTTGAACACTTCGGCACTGCGAAGCGTAACTTTTGAACAATCTTCTCCTTTTTAATGCGGTATGTTGAACGCATTAAAAAGCAGTGCAGCAAAGAGCGCGGCGGGTATCATCAGCAAAGCGGCCAGCAGTATGCGGATACCGACCCTTGAGGTTCTGTCCAGGGGCGGATCCTCGTCTCCTCCCGTGAGAAGCGAATAGTATTTGATCAGAAAGTCTGCGCCGCCGAGAAAGAACACCCATATGAAACAGTAGATCAAAGAGGCGTAGATGATCGCATAAGTGGCGATGACCCAGGGATTCCACAAAAACGGCCTGATAAAGTCAAGGCTGCTCGCACCGCTGAATATTCCCGCGATGAGCATAACAATCCAGGGCAGTGATTGAATTATAGTGCCTCTGAGAACTACCTTGTGGAAGTGCTGTTCTTCATCCGTGGTATCGAATTTACGTTTTTTCGCACGATGAGAGATCAATAGAAACCCCGCGATATGCCCGATGATCGGCAGCATCCACCAAAATCGGCGCCAGAACCGTATCCACCACCAGACATTCATCTTCGAAGCCTCCCGTAGAGCCGCTTTGTGATATTGCGCACCGCCAGAACAGTACCGACTATCATCGCAATGAGCATGATAATGTATTTTGCGGGTGTAAGGAAGGCGGCAAGATACTCTGCGGTTTTCGACCCGGTCTCATAGCTCAATACGAGCGTGTAGAAGCAGATATTCTCCGAGATATCCAATATTCCGGGGATCAATCCGAGCC
>JAIVYW010000084.1:0-6701 GCA_048635215.1 Candidatus Atribacteria bacterium | reverse complement strand
TCTGCTTCAGAACATGTATTGCACCTATTCGGCGAGTATTGACACTGCTGATATGTATTTCTATATCTTCAAGGATAACGGAGACGGAGTATATGTTTTTGCGGATGACACTCTTGTAGATATCGGTGCATTAACTGCGGGAACAGGTACTTTCGATATTAACACCGATCAGCTCATTACCACGACCACGGGAAGATATTTTTTCATATCGAGGGTATTGGATTCAGCTACTCCGGGAGAAACGGTCAGTTTGACTATTTCAGATATTTCCGAATTTGATGTAGCTACTCCTGATACGGTAAGCGCCTTTACCTCAATGACCATATCATATACGGTAGCTGATGCGCCGGATACGATAAGCGGGGTTTTCACCGATGTGATCGCATCTCCTCTTTATCAGGATTCGACCGAGCCCGTCATCAAGTTCTCTCTTTCCACGGATAAGGATATCGCTGTCGTTGATTCTCTCAGGGTCGATCTGAACGGCACTCTGCCAACGCTGGATATTTTAGAGATGATGCTTTATAAAGATACCGACGGAACAGCAGGATACAGTGCTGGAGATCAGCAATTGTGCAATCTCATGTGTTCGGGATCTGAAACCGTAACATTGACAATTTCCGGAGGCGAGACAATTACAACGAGTGTGGAAGATTATTATGTACTTGCTACAATAGACGGTAATGCCTATGTCGGCGACACGCTTTCTTTCACTATATTGGACGAAAGTTATTTTGATGTGCGTTCTCCTGATCTTTTCAGCGCCTGCTCATTCACTTCCTCGGAAGCGGTGGTGGCAGATACTTCTGATACCGTATATTTTACTATTGCTGACGACGCGCCTGCATCAGCACAACAGGGGGAAGTAGGCATTCTTGCCGCGACCTCGCATCTAAAGACCATGTGGGATTTTGCGGATCTTGAGTCCTTCACAATTAGCTTTGATGGGGACAGTCCTGTTGCCGATCTGGATACCGTTACCATTTACCGGGAATCTGATGCACAGGCCGGATGGACGGCAAGCGACGAGGAGCTTGGAAATGCAGCCATAAGCGCTGTCAATGTCAGCGTTGATATCATTGATCAGCTGATCACAAGCAGTACGAAAACCTATTACATAGTTGTATCTGTGCGATCGGATGCAGCCATCGGCGACACATTCACTATTTCGCTCGATGTAGATTCTCCGGTACTTGCAGCTCCTGATGTCATTCAGCCGCTTGCGCTTTTCACATCAGCAGAAGTAACGATCACCGACGGGCCGGACATTGTGAGGATGACGGGAACTACTCTTCACTCGGGAACATTGGTGCTGGACAGCAAGGATAATCCATTCTGTGCGCTTCATTTCTATACGGAAGCCGAATCCGCGACCATATCTTCGATCGAGTTTTTGCTTACAGGTACGATTATTCCTGCTGATATCACTGAACTGACCGTGCTTCTTGATGATGGGGACGGTGTGCTTGAACCTGCCTCGGACACAAGAATAGGAACAGGAGCTTTTACAACATCCAATTTGATCATTAATATTGCAGATACCGTATTGGATACATCCGGCGATACATTCTTTGTCCTTCTTGATCTTGGCGCCGGCATCCCGGAAGGGGCGACGCTTGGGCTCTCTCTTAATGATTCTTCCATGGTTTCACTCTTGTTTCCGGATGAACTCTCAAGCGGGGATTTCCCGTTCATTACTGATATCTGCACCGTGGAATTGAATTTTTCCGCCGACCTGGAAGATGTCATTGTCTTCCCTAATCCGATCAATCTTAATAAGAGCACTTTCATAACATTCAAGAATCTCACCGAAGATCTTAAACTAAGTGTTTACACCATTTCAGGTGAGATCGTTTACGAGCTTGAAAATCCAGGTGAACCCGAAGTGCAATGGGATGTTACTAATCTGGATGGCGAGACCTTGAGCAGCGGTGTATTTATTTATGTATTGGAAGATGGCGAGGGAAACATTAAGGTAGGAAAGCTGGCGGTCGTGAAATAAGGATATGGTTGATAGGGTTATAAGGTGATAGGTTCGTGTAGGGGCACGGCATGCCGTGCCCGGTGTGAAGCGCGAGGTAGTTCAGGTAAAATGAATAATTGGGAAATGAAGGATGAAAAATGGGGAGAATAATCCTAGGGATAGGGATTGTGACCTTGAAAACCCCGATTACATCGGGGACCTGTCCTTCTTGGGGGTCATCCCTTCGATACACTCAGGGCAGGCTCTGAGCTTTTCCGCGAAGGATCCATCCCTTATGGAGTTTACCCCGCACTTTTACTATGGTGCGGGGTCATTCCCAACTCGATTGGGAATCCAGGAATTCTGCCCTCCCTCATCTATCAACATATCACCCTACCACCTTATCAACCATTTCGGTACTGCGAAGCGTAACCTTTGAACAATCAGTCTGCGGCGCAGACTGAGTAGGAGATATAGATATGATGAATAAAAAAGCTAAAGGGGTCATTGGAGTGATCATGGGAGCGGCATTGCTGCTGTTTGGAGTATATCTGATCATTAGGGGTACCGGAACAGGCGGGTTTGTCCCTTTGATCATCGGTGCGGGTCTGATCTATGTTTCCTGGACCAATAGCCGCCCCGCACTCGTGCTTTTCGGGCATCTGTGTATCTTCGCGGGCGCTTATCTGATCACCTGGGGGATATATCTCATTCCGGTGATAAAACCGCCGATCACGATCGCACATATCTTCGGCTTACCGCTTTTCTGGGGTATTTTTGCTACCGGCGGAGGTGTCTGTGCCATTTTCCACGGTATGTGCAATTGCGTCAGAAATTTCAAAACAAATTGTAAGACCTAGTGTTCTGGGCCATAAATACAGTAACAATGGCTGAGGCTCTTTTTCCGTCTTCATCAATAAGAACACCCAAAATAGAGTTTTACATGGTCCTCGCTGTGTAAAGAGCAAAGCAAAATACTTGAAAATAAACAGTGAATGGTATAGAATAAAGCGTAATAAGGAGGTCATATGGTAAAGAAGATCTTGCCTATAATAGCGATATTTGTGGTATCATGGATTGCATGGGTCATTCTCGGAAGTGTAACTTCCTTGAGATCAGGCAATATGTATTCATCGATCAAGAAATCGGTAGCATCTTTGTGGGGAAGCGAACAGGTTCAATATCAACCTATTATCAAATGGTTTACTTATCAGCAGAAATTAGATAAGGACGGAAAGAGATATACTCATACGATAACTCACAATATTCCCCTTTATTCAAGTGATATTGATGTAAATCTGAATTATGAACCCAGAAAGAAGGGCTTGCTCTGGTATAATCTCTATAAAGTGGCTTTTTCGGGTGAATATGTCTTCAATACCGAGAATGTCAATTCTAAGAAAGTTACGGTTTACTTCACTATGCCATCGGATAGAACAATATATGATGACTTCCGATTCTCGGTTAACGGTGAGCAGATCGACCTCGATATCAGCTCTAATGTTATCTCGTATGAGTTTAATTTTGATAAAATGGAGAAGATAAGCTTTTCGGTCGCCTATGTGTCCCGCGGCAGCGACATTTGGGAGTATGGTTTTTCTCAGTATGACAGTATCGGTAAGATAAAGAACTTCTCTCTCAACATTGGGACCGATTTCCTCGATTATGATTTTCCGGAGGATACCATATCACCGACCACGAAAACTGAAAATGAGGGAAAAAATCTGCTCACATGGAAATTTGAGAATCTTCTTTCCGGCTTTAATATCGGTGTGAAGGTTCCTGAAAAATTAAATCCGGGACCATGGGTCGCGAAGGTTAGTTACTTTGCGCCGATATCCCTGCTGTTTTTTTTCATTGTGATCTTTGTGATAAGTCTTTTGGGGAAGATAGACCTTCATCCGATGCATTTTCTTTTCCTTGCCGCATCGTTCTTCTCCTTTCACCTGCTCTTAGCTTATTTAGCGGATCACATACCGCTATTACTGGCGTTCTCCATATCATCAGTTGTATCGATCTTTCTCGTTGTTTCATATCTGAGGATAGTAGCGGGTGCTAAATTCGCCTTTTTGAAGGCGGGGGTAGCTCAGCTTATTTATCTGGTGATCTTTACCTATGTGCATTTTTTTGAAGGGTATGCAGGATTAATGGTAACGATTATGTCCATTATTACGCTCTTTATACTGATGCAGCTAACGGCAAAAGTTGATTGGAATAGGATCGGAAAGAATTAAAGATATTTATGAAAAAAATATTTAAGACGAGAATTTTATTCGGCTTATGTATTTTGACGGCAGTATTATTCACCGGCTGTTCCGGCCTGGTGGTAATTGAAGAAACGGGCTTTATCGGTTCTTCCGGAGAATTCGGAAAACTTGTCGCAAAAAGAGCGATGAAATACAAGGGTTGTCCATACAAATACGGTGGTACGGATAAGAAGGGATTTGATTGTTCCGGCCTTGTGTACAGAGTATTTTCCGACCTCGGCGTAACATTATCCAGATCTGCAAAGGACCAGGTCAAAGAAGGCAGAGAAATACCAAGAGGCAAAGAACGCCCCGGCGATCTGATATTTTTTCTGATCACATCCAAGACCCAGCCCAGCCATGTGGGCATCGTGGTCTCTAAAGGGAAGATGATTCACAGCCCTTCAAGCGGCAAAAAAATCCGTATTTCCGAATACAGCGGCAACCCTTATTGGGAGCCGAAGATCTTCAAGATCATACGGATCAAGTAAGTACAAGCGCACAAGTGACAAGTGCACACGAGCACAAGTGGGTAAGGAAAAAGAAACACATCCGTAACCGGAAAATCAATATTTCGTTTAACACAATAATTCTTCTGTTACAATCATATCACGCCGTACCCCTAAGGACAATGAACAATGTACAATTGACAATGAACAATTATGAGATAAAATAGACACATATCTGTCATTCTGAAGGAGTCTTAGCGACCGAAGAATCCATCCCTTTTCTTTTCCCCACCTTTCAACCTTGAACATTTGAACATTTGAACAATCCTCTCCACTCCACACATCTTTGAATGTCATTTCTTCCCTTTTGTCATTCCCGACCCTTTTCGGAATCCATCTTTCTCTACATATCACCCTATCACCTTATCAACCAATTCGGTACTGTGTAGCGTAACCTTGAACTTTTGAACCTTTGAACTTTTGAACAATCTTTTCCACCCCACACATCTTTGAATGTCATCTCTTCTCTTCTGTCATTCCCAACTCGATTGGGAATCCAGTTTTCATTTTCTTAAACCTTGTCACTTGTGCACTTGTGCTCTGCGAAGCGTCATTGTTCACTTTTCACTATTCACTTTTCACTTTTCACTATGCTTATGCCTACAACCCTATCACCCTATCACCCATTTCGCACTGCGAAGCGTAACCTTGAACCTTTAAACCCGTGAACGCTTCTCAGAAAATATTGAAATAATTGCGAAATTATGCTAAAAGATATTAACGATTCGGAGGGCTATATGAAAAAAATCACGCTTCTTTCATCGATGTTACTCTTTGCCATATTTAGTGTGAACATTTTTGCTGCAACATACACAGTAACCAACACGAATGATTCAGGTGCGGGGTCATTGAGACAGGCGATTACGGATGCCAACAGCAATGCCGGTGTGGATACAATTAACTTCGGTATTGCCGGGACAACCCCGCATACCATCTCACCCACATCCCAGTTAACCACGATTACGGAAGCGGTAGTAATTGATGCAGGGACAAATCATGAGATTATCCTGAATGGTTCGAGTGCCGGGGATGTTTATGGTCTTTATCTTAATTCTAACGGGAGTACGATTAAAGGTTTGGTTATTAATAGTTTTAATTATCATGGGATTCGAATTTTCGAGGGTGATTACAATGTAATAATAGGATGTTATATCGGTACAGACCATACAGGTACAGTTGATCAAGGTAATTCTATGAAAGGTATCAGCATGTCTAATTCTGATCATAATACTATTGGCGGGACAATAGCAGAAGAGCGTAATATTATCTCCGGTAATGTCCACAGCGGAATCCTTCTTTACGAATCCCATCATAATATTATCCAGGGAAATTATATCGGTGTTGATGCAACCGGGAATAATCCTATGGGAAATGATGGTTACGGGATTGATGTTTATAGAGTTTCATCATATAACATCATCGGTGGTACAGTTCCTGGTTCGGGGAATGTAATTTCTGACAACCATTTGGATGGGATTATAATCACTTATGAAGGTTCTGATCATAATCGGATATTAGGAAATTATATAGGGACCAATGCTGCTGGGAATACAGATCTTGGAAATGGATCTTCCGGGATATGTCTTAGTGATATGGGAGGAAACGGTTGCCCTGAATTTTGTATAATTGGTGGTGATACACCCGAAGCCAGAAACATTATCTCCGGTAATAATAAAAATGGAATAGAGATGAACGATGAAGGTGCAGATAACCATAAGATATTAGGAAATTATATTGGCACAGATGCAACAGGAACCGTTGCGATTGGAAATACAGAAAGCGGTATCAGGATTTTTAGAGGTGAGTACAATATAATCGGGAGTACTGTTCCCGGCGCTGGAAATATTATTTCGGGTAATGGTCAATATGGTATTAATATTACTGGTTCAGGAACAAATAACAACCAGGTACTTGGTAATTATATAGGAACGGATGTAAACGGTACCGCCGATCTGGGTAATTCACAACACGGTTTGTATATCG
>JAIVYW010000083.1:0-6561 GCA_048635215.1 Candidatus Atribacteria bacterium | reverse complement strand
ATGACAGCAGCTCTTTTCAAGAAGGTCTCTGCACTTTTGACATTGTTGATCTCTTTTAGAAAGTATGCAAAATAGCAATATGCGCTTGCCAAAAGGTATCGATCTTTCAATTGCCGGAATATTTCGGCGGACTTTCTGTACAATATCTTAATATCACTCTTTTTAAGAGCGTCCTTGCAGGAATGTTTCAGCTTCTCTGTCTCAATGCGCGCCTGCAGGAGCATTGACTCTCCCTGCAAATGCTTTAAGTTGTGGTTCTTTGATTGTTTCAGTGCCTTATAAGCGTCTTTCGATAGCTTTTTCAGGAGTGATTCACTGCGATTATTCGTGAGTCGGAGTTCCTTCAATCCCAATTTCATGCAAGCGATACTCACCATTATTGGAATGTCGCCAGTATTCAATTCTTGTGCGATCTCTTCTGCTTCGGAAAGGAATGAGCGCGCCGTGATTAGTTCTTGCTTTTCTATATGCAGCTCCCCAAGGCGTATAAGTATTTCTGCCTCCAACTTGCGATTTTTCGTTTCCCGGATATTGCTGAATGCTTTCGTAAAGCAATCCTCGGCTTTCTTATACTTGGCCAACATATGATATATAGCCCCCATCCCTTTCAGGTTGACGCCAATACCGTATTTATCTTTCAGTTCTTCACCTAATTTGAGCGATTTTTCAAAGTATCCTATAGCTGGTTTGAAATCCTGGAGAATTGCATACTGTAAAGCAGTATTATGAGTGCTCATTGTCAGGCCTCTTTTGTCGCCTATCTTGGCAAAAATCGCTGCAGCTTTCTGATAGTAGCCGGCCGTTTTTTTCGGTTCATTCTGGCTACGCCAAGCCCCGCCAAGGTTATGATACGCCATCGCTTGACCTTGCAAACTCTCGGAATTCTTGAAAAGTTTCAGAGCTTTCAAGAAGTATTCGATAGCTGTCTCGACTTGCCTTAATTCATTGTTGACGAAGCCGAGGTTGATATAACTATAAGCTATTGCCTGAATATCTCCGGTTTTCATCTGTATCTCAAGTGCGTTCTTATAGTGCCGGATCGCTGTTTTGTAATCTTTTTGGCTCTGATAAATGAAGCCGATGTTCAAAATAATAAATGACAGTTCATTCTGAAGACCGAGTCCTTTATAAATGGCCCGTGCTTTTTTGTAGTATTCCAGTGCTTTTTCATTCCTGCCGAGGATGCAGTGCACACGGCCAATATTGTTAAGATTTGATGCTTGCCCTTGATACTCCTTGATATCCCTTTGAATTTCCAAGGATTCTTCATAATATTTCAACGCTTTCGAATAATCCGAAAATGCCCTGTGAGCGTAGCCGATATTAGCCAAGCACAACGCTATGCCTTTCCGATCTCCCAGTTTCTTATAGATTATCATTGCTCTTTCAGCCTCAACCATCATTTCTCGATAATTGCTTGAAGAGAAGTAGAGGCTGCTAAGCGAAGATATACAATCAGCAGTAAGCCTGCTGTCTTTCATTTTCTGGGCTACTTCTATCGCTCGTTTGATATCATCTAATGCCTCGCCGGTCCTTCCCGTAAGGTCAAAAACAACAGCTCTGTTCTTCAAGGCATCTACGAAAAGTTTAATGTCCGGCGCGTGATCTTTATTTATTTCCATAATCATAAGTATTTTCGGAAAGTTAATGACTTGAATTCCTTCCTGTATTATTCTATCAAATATTCTCTCTCTGTCAAAAAATTGGACAAAGGATACGCTACGCAGTGGACACATGGACAAGTGTAGAGGGAAGTGTGATGTGTTCAAAAATAGTGAATAGTGGAAAATGAATGATGAATAGCGAGAGGAAACACAAGAAGCAAATACCCGATAGATCTTTCGTTACACTCAAGATGACAGCGGACAGGTCAAGCCCTGTCCCTACGATTATTCGAATTTTTCTCAACCTGGAACTTGGAACCTGTTAGCTTGCGAACAATCTTCTCCGCGTTACACGCGGAGGTCAGTTGACAGCGCAGAATAAATATGTTAATATGTTAGTGAGCGATAACTAACGGAGGAGCAATGGAGCTGACCGCAAGACAAAGTGAAATAGTTGACAAGGTATTAGAGATAATGGCCAAGGGCGGTATTCAATCCGTAACTACGCGGAATATCGCTAAAGCTGTAGGTGTGAGCGAGCCGGCGCTGTACAGGCATTTCAAGGATAAGCAAGAGATCCTTTTAGCGCTTCTAGACAGGTTCATGGATATCGAAAAAGAGATAATAGGCGATCAGGACTCACAAAACTGTGAGCAGGGCAGATGTGCGATCCGTCAGATATTCAGTGGCCATATAGAACTTTTTTACGGGCAGCCGCATCTCGCATCGCTGATCTTTTCCGAGGAATTATTTCTGAACAATGAAGTTCTTTTGAAAAAAATGCTCGAGGTAATGGATTTTATCAAGGACGGCCTTTTGAAGATACTCAAGAGAGGAGTTGCCGCAGGGCATATCCGCAATGATATTCCGGTAGAGCATGTTGTACATATTTACCTGGGCTCTTTACGGCTCTTAGTGACAAAGTGGCACCTCTCGGGATACAAATTTGACCTTAGAGAGGCGGGCGATCAATTCTGGATATCATTCATAAAATTAATATTTGCTTAGGCGAGTGAACGAGGTACGAGGTTGGATGTACGATGTGCGAAGTGGGGATAGGAAAGGGGATGGATTCTTCAGTCGCTACCGCTCTTTCAGAATGACAGATATGTGTCTATTTTATCTCATAATTGTTCATTGTCAATTGTACATTGTTCATTGTCCTTAGGCGTACGACATGTCCCCTATCTAAATTCGTTCCGGCGTTCTATATTATTTTGCGGATAATTTAATGATAATTACGAAATATTGATCTTCCGGTTACTGATGTGTATCTTATTTGCATTTAGAACTTTGAACTTTTGAACCTTTCAACTTTTGAACAATCTTCTCCACATCAGCCATTGTCTTTGTATTTATGGAACAGTACACTGGACATAATATTCAGTAATTCACTTAATTGTTCGGTTATTTCAAAGAGAAAGAACAACTTCAGATCGGAGTCGGATAATTTATCGATATCGTCTTCAATGATCTTATAATAACGATTCAGATCCTCGGAGATAAGAGATAGCTTTTCATTGGCAGACATACTCTCTTGAATTCCTCCGATCTTGAAGAGATCTCCTTTATGGAAGGTAGGATCTCCGAATTCATTCTCAACATGGAGAAATACGGAAATGCCCTTTCCCACACGGGCAAGGACCCCCGCATCAGAAACATTAATATTCATTATCAGGCCGGCAAGGTAGAAAAGGAATGTAATCCTCATCCCCTCGCTATCACCGATCCAGGAAGCATAACTTTCAAAACTCTTCAATGCCTTCTTTCCCGGTTTTCTAAAGGGAAGCGAGGAATAAAGCAGTTTATTGTATCTTGCAAAAGCAGTGAGGATCAAGGGGTTAATCCCCGCGAAGCCGAATATTATATTATTCAGATATCCGTTAAGGATCAACCCCATACCCATTCGTACCCTCTTTTTTTCATTTATCAGTATCTCATTCAGGAGAAAGAATGCTGATAGCATCCTCAATTGAGATGGATCTGCCACTGAAGAGATATTCTCAAGTTTAAATATGATCTGAAGCAGGGTCCTGTGCCGGCGTATATATGAATACACATCAATTGAATAGCGCTTCAATATTAGCAGGACCTTCTTCTCAAAGAGGTCTTCCGGGAGTATTCTCATTTATCTATTGGTCAATTGCTCCAGGAGTTTCTCTCTGTCCGCCTTCAATTTGTAGAGTTCGTTCTTCTTCCTCATTACTAATTTGTCGGCGCCGAATTTTAAGGCCTGATCGATATATTTGATCGCATCATCATACATGGCCTGAGCCTGATACGCGATCGCGAGATTGTACAATGCTGCCTTCTGATCCTTAGGAATACCAGCCTTTGCCACCTCTTCCCACATCGGAGCGGCATTATCCCAAAGGGCGTTCTGAGCGAACTTCACGCCTTCTTTGAGACGAGGGTCTTTTCCTGTAAGCAATCTCTCCGACTTGTATATTGTATGGGGAGCGATCATATTCACGAATTGCTTCGTCATCTTCTTCTGCATTCCGGAAAGCATGGAGAATCCGCTAGAGAGCGCTTTGGCAGCTGCAAGCTGGGTGGGTTTTGATACCTTTGAGGAAGTGCTCTTGTCAAAGGTCTTTGACGCGATGATCTCGCCTGTTTTTACGGAGATGATCTTGAAGTTCAATTCTATGCGTGCTACGCGCTGAGCATAATAATATCTCTCCGAGATCTTTTTCTTTGTTTCAGGATCGGTCTTCGTGCGTGTCCTATACTCCCCTGAATCCCTGAAAGAGTAATCGGAGATAGTGCCGGTAATTATGGCATCCGCTCCAAGCAGCTGGCCGACCTTCTGCGAGGCGGACTCTGCAGTAAGGCCGAGGATGGTAAGTTCATGTTCTCCTACAACTTTCTGCAACTCTGATCTTTCGATAACCTTATAGAATTGATTATCTAAAAGTGCTTGTGTTAAAGAAACGCCGACCTCTTCAGAGGGTTTCATCCCGAATGAGCGTACCGCTCTAAAATCCATCACAGCAAGCGTCTTTATTCCCGGCAAAGAAAATTCCGCCGGTTCTAGCATCTTGATGCTGATCATACCGCCGCCGCAGCCGGCGACTATGGCAAAAACCAGTATCAGCAGGATCGAGTGAAAATAACTCTTCTTCATAATACACCTCACTTGGCATTCTAACCTTTTACCAATAATATATCAAGAATAATGCCGGATTTGAATAATATGGATTAAAAATGAAGAAGGGGAGGGCCGCCAAGGGCCCTTTCCCCCTTTTTCGGAACTTCTAGAAGTGTAGTCCCAGAGAAAATTTCATGATATTGCCTAAGGCTTCTTCTGTTCCGATGCCGTATGAAAAGTCAATATCTATGAATTCGTATTTTACACCAACACCTGCGGTTAATCCGTCTTTATCGGTATTGCCGAGGTATCCGATCCTCAATGCGATCATATCCGCAAGAACATATTCTGCTCCAACGGAGAATTTCACACCGCTTTCCATGTGATAGTCGACCTGACCGAAACCGGTAATTCCGTCCATCACCTTGTAGGCCAGTCCGAATCTGAGCAGCATCGGGAATTTGAAGGTCTCTGCGTATCCGATCTCTCCGAAGAGGTTCTGCACAGAAAGGCCAATACAAATATTGTCCATGAACTTGGCTCTGACACCAATGTCGGCCGTGAAAGCGGTTGCTGTTTCTGTATCGATCTTCTGTGATACATACTTTCCGCCAACACCGACGCCGATGGAATCAGTGATCTTGCGTCCATAGGCCAATGTAAGGGCCATGTCACCGGCACTGAATTCTTCGCCTGCGGTTCCATCGGGATCTGCCAGAGTTGTTCTGAGCATATCCTCGCCAAAACCAAGGTTTACAAGTCCAAGGCCGAATGTGCCTATTCCATCAAGATTATAGGTCAATCCGACATACTGTGTATTGGCGTCGCCTATTAAATCCTGATAGGATGCATTAAAGTGAATACCTTTCTGAAATCCCAAAGAACCCAAATTCCAGAAAATAGCTTCCGCACCAAAGGGTGCGGCTACAACCGCGTTTCCCAGCGCTCCGGCCTTTGCACCTACGGGGATCTTAAGAAATGGTGCTCCCGTGGTACCGGGGCCGTCGCCGGAAAATGCGGCCATCCCAACCAAAAATACGGTCAGTAAGACCAAAATTGCTTTTCTCATATGTAAATCCTCCTAATATGATTAATAAAGAGCGTAGGGGGGATCAGCGATCCCCCCATATTACGGTTATTTAACAAGAGCTACCTTCTTATAAACGGTTTCTCCATCTTCCATGGTCATAACTATGAAATAGACTCCTGATGCGACTGCGTTGCCGTCGTCATTCATAAGCATCCAACTGACCACCGCGCCGGTCTTATCGACCGCGGTATTGTAATCGCCGGGAAGCGTCATACCGGAGATCGCGGTTTGATCGTAGAAATCAACACCTTCGTCCATGGTCGCAACCTTTTCACCTGCGATATTGTAAATATTGATCCCTGTAATGTCATCCGGCAATTTGTCAACGATGACCCTGTCGATATCCACGCTCGTAATTGCGGGATTGGGGAAGACCCTGACTTTATCAAAGTTGTCATAAACACTTGCCTTGGGAACGGCCAATACAACATATATACCCTGCTTTTCAATGGTAGCGAATGCTGCCATTGTGACATTCTCCTCGATCTCGAGGATGTTGGCGTCAATGGCCTATAAGCCATTGGGTGATACATAATAAAGCTGCAGTCTGTAATTGTCAAATCCCTTTACATACGCCTTTCTGAAGGTAAGCCCAAGCTCTGTGCCTTCAGGCAGGAAGCCGTCCTGCGGCTCTGTATTGATCTGCCTTGACGCGCCGAAGTATTTGTATCCGCGGGGGATTGCGATCTTTCTGTTGACACTCTTGATGCTGAGGTCTTTATATCCGTACTCGATGATCTCGCCCTTGATCTTTACAAAAGTGCCTGAATGATCTT
>JAIVYW010000082.1:0-6791 GCA_048635215.1 Candidatus Atribacteria bacterium | reverse complement strand
GGATTGCCGAGAACAGCGCCATTGCCGTAAACATCAAAATTCGCGCCGCCGATCACGGTTGCCGGAGAGGAGTAGAATGTGAAATTATTGAAAGTTCCCGCTACATCCTTTACATAAGCGACCACCGATGAGTCGATAGAAAAACTGGGAGAAAAACACGGCGCATCGCCGATATTTACCAATAGTACCCTGGGGTCGGCAAGGGATGACACCGCATTTGATGTCCCTTCAATTATGTCAGGGATCCCTGAAATGAAATAGATCAATGTATCCACCGGTTTGTTTGTCCTAGCCGCCGGCCTCCGCACGAATGCTATTTTCATATTGTCGGGACTCCAGCGTGCCTGATAGTACTTGTCTACCGCTGTAAGATCCTGTGTAGGGTCAGAGAGTTCTGTGATCCGCCGCAGCTCGCTGTCAAAGACGGTACTGTCAGAAATATATGCCCAGATATCTCCGGATATACTTACTGTGATCCTCTCTTTTCCATCGGGCATATTAAGTGCGTCTGTCCAGTGAGGGTCTACCCATTTGTAATACGCGGCTACGGAACTCGGCTGAAAGAGCGCCGGTGAGTCGGGTGTGGAACCATCGCTTTTGACCCCAAGTATTCTGAGGGGACTTGAACCCGCAAAGAGGAGCCACTGATCATCCGGTGACCAGGATAATTGTGAAACATGAGAAACATCACAATTAGCTGAGGCAACGGTGAGAGGTATTCCTGTTCCATCGGCATTGGCGGTTTTAATAAGCGTGCCTGATGCTCCCATTTCAATAAATGCTATCCTGCGCACCGCGCCTGAATTTGACCATGCGGGAAAGAGGATAACTGAAGTTCCTGTATAGAGTATGGGCTCATAAGTCCGGTCGACAAGGATGGAAAATGTATCGTTCCAACTGCCTTCATTTGCGGTGATGTTAATATCAAATAGGATATTTTCTCCGGCGGGGCAATCAGTGGAAATAAATATTTCATAGGAAAGATCGCTTGTGACGCTGTTACCTGAAGAGATATCCGCATATGTGGAGGAGTCGGAATTGACGGTTACATAGGAATTCGAGGTAGAGATGACCGCGGATACCCCTGAAGCCCCGTCAATTTCAATATTTTTAAGCGTAAGATCGATGAGGATGCTTTCTGCGGCATCTGCGTTGAAATCTCCGTTGCCGCCCAGGGAATCATCCAGTAAATGCCCTTCGTAGACCAATTCTACTAATTTAGGTGCCATCTGATCTACAGTGATGCTGAAATTCAGAGAGGCTTCCCCGCCATCGGCTGTGATATCAAGTTCAAAATTTATCACTTCACCTGCAGGGCAGTTCCGATCCACAGAGATCACATAAGGAGTCAGTGATTCGCCTTTATTATTATTTTGCTTTGTTCCAAGATCGGGAAAATTTGCTGAGGAAGTGTCCACGGAAGTAAAGATGTTTGAAGTGGCGAGCAGGCCTGAAACATTAGTTACCACAGTTGCTCCGTCATTCTTGATCGTAATATAAAGGTCAACTGTTTCACCGCCGTCCAGATCCGAGTCCCCGTTACCACCGATTGAATCGTCAATACTATTAGAATAATATGAAACATTAAGAGAGGGAGTGCCAGGCTCAAGGCCGATCCCACGAATAAACTCGTCCCAATTCGATGAAGTTATAGGCAGCCCTGAATATGCGGTATCATAGTTGACAGGTGTGGGTAGATATATCGCGACCCCGTCACAATCAGAATATCCGGTGCCCCAAGTGTAATTAGAGTATACCAGATTCGAAAACTCGTTCTTCAGGTCCGCGGCCGCGGTCTTTGCCGTTGCGGGAAGGGAAGACGCGGCGACGAGGTCGCAGAAATCGCCCAAATCCCTATAATCATGGGAGGGTGGGTAGTACCCGTATGAGTCATAGGGCTGCAGCATATGTGTGGTATTATTGATCAGTGTATTTATTGTTGAAGAGTATCCAAGCCAGATGGCTTCCCGCATTTTGACGGCGAAGGTATTGAGCAGGGTTTTGGCTGTCGCAATTCTAGAAAGGTCAACAACGGATTGTGTGGATTGTCCCTGATTGACATATGTCGACGCTATTTTATCGCCCAGCTGAGCGGGGGTCATCCCTCCGTTCGCCTTGGCAAGCGGATCCAGCCAGCTTGAGTAGATCCATCCGTCGGCGCCTTCCGTTTCCTCGGAGGCAACATACCAGCTCGCATACGGTGCACATACCTCATTTACTTCAAACATCTGCATGAGGCAGGCGTCAAAACCGATAAGCTCTATTTTCCTGCCGGTATGAGAAAAAACAGTAGAAAGCGCGGAGTCTAATTCTCCGCCTGCCACGGATATGGATTTACCAGATGAATCATCATTTGAAAAATCCTTGAAAAGCCCCCCACTAAGGTCCGGGCCTCCCTTGGTCCACCCATCCCCATGATCCCAAAGCACTACAAGGAAGTTATTTGCAGGATAATTGTCATACCCCCACATAAGAAAGTCGCTTAATGTATTAGGGCTTCCCATATCGACCTCGCCCAGATCCGAGAGATACGGGGAAGACGGAGTCATTCCGGCGGTGATATAGAATCTTCTGCAGCTTCTCCAATCTCCATAGGCGGTACTGTAGCCGAGCGCTCTATCCATTTGAACTACAATATTGATATTGGCATCCGAACCAACGGCCGCCATCTCCATGAAATCCTGAATGCCGTAAGGCTCCAGATTATTGTCGCAATTAAGATAGACCAGAACCGTCCATTCTTTAAGCGCAAATATCGAAGAAATAAATATTAATAAAAAAAATAGTACTAATCCGCCTCTTTTCATAACTGACCTCACTCCCTTATTCTAACAAAACGACAGTAAAATTACAAATTTGAAGGAGGATGGAAATCGTTGATGCCTTCGATACAGGCACGCAGAGAGTCATTTCTTGATATAATTTTCGGAATACCATATAATTTTACATGAAAAATAAAATCACCGAACTTATGCGGGAGCATCGCTCCGTGAGAAAGTACAAAAAGGATAAGATCGCCGATGATGTGATCGAGCAGCTGGTGGAGACCGCGCAATGCGCGGCATTTGCGGGTCAGATGTATTCTGTCGTTTACGAAACAGAAGGCAAGCTTCCATTAGGAGCTCCGCTGCTTTTCACGATCTGTGTCGACCTGCACAAGTTCTCCAAGATCATGGATAAACGGGATTGGAAATGGATTACAAATGACCTCTATTCTTTTATACTCGGGATACAGGATGCCTCGTATTTTGCGCAGAATCTTGTTCTGGCAGCGGAGTCGATGGGTTTTGGCACATGCTTCCTTGGATATACCCCATATTACGCTGCAGCTCTGAATAAAAAAATGAAGCTGCCGCAAAAAGTATTTCCTTTTGTTCAGTTGACCGTGGGTGTCCCCGATGAGACATTTCCGACACGGCCCAGATATCCATTGAATTTTACATTGTTCAAAAACGAATATGAGGAGCTCAATGATGAGCTTATCGAAGAAGCGATGGAGGTCATGGACAAGGGTTATCTGGCTCAGGAGTATTATAAACGGCTTGACGCGATGATCGACTTGACCGGTGAAAGAAAGGAAACCTTCAATTTCGACAATTATTCATGGACAGAACATATTTCGCGGAAGTGGGGGCAGTTTCATCCTGAGACGGATAAGATAACAGAGCAATTGAAAAAATGCGGATTCGATTTTCAGCAAGAGAGCCCCGCCGATGAATAAAAAGAATAATGTTTGGGATAATGATGCCTATGGGCACTTGATATGGGATTATCATAATGGTGATCGCGATGTAGTTGAGATCGTTGAGAGAGATGACGGATATGTTGATGCTTCCCGCTACGGGCCGGCTGCCTATTTTTCCGAGCGCAAGGACTGGAGCGAGATCAACCGCAAAGCCATTGATAATGCCCATGGCAGGGTCCTTGATATCGGTTGCGGTGCGGGCAGGTTTTCATTGGATCTCCAGCAAAATGGGCATGAAGTGGTCGGTGTCGATAACTCGCCATTGGCGGTGAAGGTCTGCAGAGAGCGGGGCCTGAGAGATATTCGTGAGATCTCTGTGTACGATATGGGCGATTCTATGGGTGTCTTTGATACCGTGATAATGATGGGAAACAACCTTTCTCTGCTGGCATCTCCAGAAAGAGGCCGGAGCCTATTGGAGAAATTGGCACAAATCACCTCTGAAAAAGCATTGATCATAGGTGAATCGAATAATGTATATCAGACTGAGAAAAAGGAGCACCTTGACTATCATGAATTCAACCGAAGCAGGGGGCGAATGGTGGGACATACGACGATCAGGATATTATATAAAATGTACAAAGGAGAATGGTTCGATTATCTTTTCTTTTCACCTGAGGAGTTATCGGAATTTCTGGAGGGCACCCCCTGGAAGGTGCGGGAATTCATTTTCGGTACCGGTCCGGTGTATAATGTTATACTTGAGAAAAGAAGCTGAAATAGGATTGGGGACTATGTCTTTATTTTGCTCTCGCTTACTTTTTTGATAGAATATAAAAAAGGAGGAGAATATCAAACATTCTCATAAGGCAGCTATTCTTATTGTCGTTATTATTATGACATTCTTGTCCGCATATGCCGACGATAAGGTATCTCTGGCGGTCTTTGATTTCAATGTTGTGGGGCTTGATGATGAGATGGGCGTTATTCCGGCGGATTTCTTTCGCTCATACCTTTTCAAAACCGGTAAGTTCAATCTCGTTTCAAGAGAGAGCATGCAGGTCATCATGGATGAGATGAAGCTACAGGAATCCGGATGCACCTCCGAAGAGTGTTTCGTGAAATTAGGCCAGATACTTCTTGCCCGCTATGTCCTTACGGGAAAACTCTATAAATTGGAGGAAACATATTTTCTCACCGTAAGCTTCATTAGCGTTGAAGATGCGGTGATCTTATATTCGGATAAGAGCAAGATCGAAGATATTTATAATATCGATATAGTTTGCGGAAGGATGATAGAGAAGATGATCCAGGCTCTTTTTAATGTTACTCAAATGGTTGTTGAAACATATGACTATGACTCACTTCGTTACAAAGATAAAGAGGGCAGAGTGACAAAGGTTATAGACTCTAAAACGATCGTGATCGATAAGGGATTGAAGCACGCATTATCTTCTGAGATATACCTTTATCTTTTTCACAATAAGGAGAAGTATGCAGTATTCAAGATCTACGAAGTGAATAAGGAAACTTCAAAGGCTTTTTTATACACGAGGCTGAAAAGGATTTCCCCAAGTGAAGGAGATCAATATATTGCGCCGTATTCTCCATCGCCGTGGGATATATTGCCAAAATCCTATGCCCATCTACGCTTAGACTCATTTGGACTGGTATCGGGCGTATTTGAACTGCGCCGCCCATTTCCAAGAAATAGAAGTATTTCATTTTTTGGCGAGACAAAAGTAAGTTTTGGATTGAGATACAGGCACATTTTATTAGGCACAAGATTATACTTAAGAACATGGCTTTATGCGGCTCTTCTATGTAAATACTCTGATATCAGCTATCCGATCTCGGTGGAAACTGATCGATATTCATGGGCGGGTACATATTATAAATGGTATGAGAGTGACAGCTATGAGGAGAATGGCCGATCTATCAACTTCTCTCCGGGGTTCGAAGTCGGTATAAAGTTATTTTCCACTAATGACATTAGTTTTGATCTTGGACTGAGAGGGATTTTAGTGAATCAAGGCACGAAAGAAGTTTTGGAGTATTATAAAGAGTACTTTGATGAGTTCGGCGTGTTTGAAAAGCGTGAACTGGATAGAAGTTACACAACTGAATATGTAGCATATATGATATTTTTTGGAATTACCTTTAAGATATGAAGGGTGTAGCAAGTTTTATTTTACTTTTTTTATTTGCTTCCGCTGTCGCTTTTTCACAAGGCCTTGCGATCCGTCCGTTCGTGGATATCGGAGAAAGTGAATTGGGTGAGCTCGTAGCCGATTATATTTCGGTTGAGTTGATAAGAAGCAGACAACTTTCGGTGATATCTCCTTCCAGTGTTTCCGCTCAATTGAAAGAAGCTAAGATCATAGAATCCGGCTGTTCCTCCGCTGAGTGCAATATTGCCGTCGCGGAATTGTTGCAGACAGATTATCTTGTTTTTGGAACGGTTGAAAAAAGAGAAAGCGGTTTTTACAGGATCTCGTACCAAATATATAGAACGATCCGAAAAAGTGTTATCCATACGAAAAATGTCTCAATGACCTTTGATTCGATCAATGACTCAGTTAGAGATATTGCTGAAGATATCCTGCATTGGACCACCGGTAGGAAGATGAAGTTAATCGAACATTCTGATTATGACAATGTTAATAAAAGCGCCCTGCATGGAAAAGTAACCGGTATTAACTTAGAGTTTTATACGCTTAATGCAGGCTGGGACAATGGCTTGAAAAATAATTCTTATGTGTATGTGATGAACGGAGAGGAAATCGGAGCTGTACTGGAGATCTTATCCCTACTTCCCGGTACTTCTGTTGCACGCTTAGTTATGATCAAGAGTAAGGGATTTAAGATCGAACTCGGTGCTTCCTTTTATATCCCCGAGAAGATCGACCGGCTACGATTTATTGCTCGTAATCGGCTTACTGCTATAGTTTCAATTCCCTTCTCCAGCTTCGGAGTAAGGTATGAGTATGGAATGCGCTATCGATTTAAACCCTCGTTAGAATTATCGATCGGGACCTTATCGGCTTTTGCAGGAAATGCTAATTGGTATCTGTATACCTGGTTATCAATACACCTTGGAGTGGGT
>JAIVYW010000081.1:0-6976 GCA_048635215.1 Candidatus Atribacteria bacterium | reverse complement strand
TGCCGAGCTTCTTTGGTTATATATTGAAATATTCTCTGGTCTTCTTGTTTCCAACCTTTGTGGTTGTAACTTTAATCTTCTTTTAAAGACAGGAGTGCATTATGGAATTTAAAAAGATTTTATTTCCCCACCGGCGAGAGCTCGTTAAAGACCTCTCTGGTCATCAAACTTGATGAAAGTGACAGCTGGGGCGGAATAAGCAATTGTATTTCATCCTCATTAATGGATATTTCACAGCGGTCCACCTTGGATTTCTGGATCAAGAATACCGGTGCTGCCACCATTGCGACATTGCATGTCGATATAGGGCTGATCTCTGAGGATGCTGATGCCGATGCTATTAACGATACCGAGGATACATTGATCGTTGATGGCCGTCTGAACGAGGTTGACGGTGTATCCGAGGATATAGGAATAGAGTTCAACGGCTTTGCTTCCGGCCCGGTTACATACGGCGCCGGAGATAATTACCTTCAGAGAGAGGACCTGGACGGCAACGGCCTTGTAGATTTCGCTGACAGGTATTATTCCTATTCCGTATCAGTTCCCGACCCGGATGACGGCAATAATGGTTGGGTCTTCTACTCAATTCCTTTAAATCTTGACAATCCCGCAACCGATACATACGGCAATCCCGCGGCTACAAGCGTTAAATACCTTCGCTTATGGGTGGAGACCACTTTAGGCCCGGTGCAGATCAAGATACAGGATCTGGGTATCGCTGGAAGTCAATGGGAAAAGGGCCGCGTGATAGACGGCGATCTTATTGAGTATTTCAATCTGTCCAATGCCTCAAAGGACGACCCGTCCTTTGGAGATGCCTTCTTTGATGAGGACGATATCACAGACAGAGAGGCATTGCTGATAGATTATTACATTACGGGCAATTCCACGCAGCCGCATACCGGTTACACTGAAAAGAATGAGTCCAAAGCCATCAATATAAGTAATTACAAGTTCTTTGAGATCTCTTCACGCTCTGTTTCTCACTTTCCTGATACGGCAGCTTATTCGCTGTATTTCCGTATGGGTATTGATGAGAATAATTATTGGAGATTCCCTCTCGCTCAGCCATCTTTCGGCTCTTGGACACCCAATGAGGTGAGTATCAAAGATATAGATGCCCGTGTTGCCGACGGTTCATATTCGAAAGAGGGAAACCCCAGTCTTTACAATGTGAAGTATATGGCGGTTGAACTGGAGACAGAAACAACAATTGAAGGAAGGATACTTATCAATAATATTATCTTGAAATCACCGGAAGTGTTAAGGGATTCAGCATATAGAGCGGCTGTATCCACAGAGCTTCCCGGGCTTGGGCCCGTATCTGTATCTTTTTCCAATGTCGGCGGTAATTTTTCTTCTCTGGGAAGCTCAAGGACAGGCCGTGACCAAGAGGTAATATCAGCGAATCTTACACTGAATTCCATAAAGTATCTTCCGATAACTGTGGGTTATTCCAGCTCCGCTTCCACTCTTCAGGAGATCATTAATATCTCTGATTCCGGGGTCTCCGACTATCGCTCGGAAAGTGAGAACTTCCGTATTACGACAAATATGGATCTGGGCAAGATTTTCTGGGCAAAATTGCCGTCGATCTCGTATTCATATTCGAACAGGCAGAACAAGGCATTCGGCATCCGCGATGAAGATGTCATTCTCAAGTCAAATGCCATCAATGAGATCCATAATGTATCAGTGAAGATCCGTGAAATGCTTTTCATTCTGCAGAATATCAACATTTCAGGCGGCCGCAACATTGTTTTGAAGAAATTCAATCAGGATTATGATAATACCGATACGGATTCATTTGACGCAAGAAACAATGCCACTTTGAATTTTAACATTAAATACCTCAAGCTGAAGAATACATTCGTCTATAATGATACGGAAAAGGATGGTTTCAAGCAGAATGATAATATGAGCTATAATCTTTCCACCAGTTTAAAACTTCTCAAACATTTTCTACAGCCCAATATTACCGTGAAAAGCGCCTTAACAAGAACATATTACAAATCTACGGCGGAAGACACCACTAATGTAAAATTCTCTACGAATGTTTCCATATCCAATCGTATGTCCCTTTCTACAATATTTAGAAAGACCAAATTCCTTTCCCTTGGAACCATTAATATTAATGCCTCTTACGATTATTCTACCGCATCCGAGATCTCGAGCTGGGCAGGTATTTTTCCGGTGGAAGATGCTCTGAAGATCATCTCCGATCAATTTGAAGATGAGATATTCAATAATCTTTCAGTTCAGGAAAGGATGGCCTTTTCTATGAACTACAATCCATTGTCATTTATAGCGCTATCGGGAAATTATAATTACCGCAGAGCTGATACAGTAAAATTGGGCAGTTCGTATTCAGATTTCACTCATTCGCTGGTTTCAAACGCCTCCATCACAAAGTTGGACAAACTCTTCAAATTCCTCAAAAGGACTTCATTGACCTTGGGGTTCAATTACACCTCAAATGAGAAGTCGAATTCAAATTACCGCCTGGAGACCTTTACGCCATCTGTGACATTCCCAATCAACTTTTCATCAAAACTCAATCAATCCTTGCGTGTCTCATACTCCCATAGGGTGGAGACCACCTCTAATATTGCGGGACTCATTCAATCTTTTCAGGGCAATCTGACACTCTCTTCATCATGGAATTACCGCATGGACCTGAAGTACGGGCTGAAGATACCTTTCGTGAAGAAAAAGATCAAATTAAAGAACTCGGTAAATACCAAATTGGCATTTTCAATGTCAATGCTGAGAAGCGATAAGATCAATGCCACGGAATCAAACAATATCAATGTGAATGGAGGATTTGATTACAGATTCTCTAAGAACTTTGTTTTCAACTCGAATATCTCATACACAATTTACGATAATTTAAATGAAGTCCGGCTTGATTACAGGGAATTTAAAATTACTTTCGGCGGAAATATTATTTTCTGATCCCCTTTACTTCAGAGAATATTTTGATAGAATACAATAAGGAGGTCCCCATGGACAAAAAACTTATTCTTGAAAAGGCAAAAAAGCTGGATGAGGGCTTGAACAAGCTGAAGATCCCCTTTGAAAAGGTCGATGATATACCGGGGCTATGGTTCTTCTCCATTCAAACGGAGAAGAACGGTCCTGTGATAAAGATACAGATGGAGATACTTGATGAAAGCGGTCAATTCTTAAGGCTCACCGCTTCAATGGGGGATCTTCCGTCCAATCCCTCAAAACAATGGGCAATGTTCTTGCGTCTGCTCCAGCTGAATTACGATGAAACTTCGCATGGCAGATTTGCAGTTGAACAGCAGAAGAACGAGATCGTTTACACATTATTGAAAGAAACAGATACGGTTTCCGCCGAGTTGCCGTTCTTTCTTAATCTGCTGGTCCATATATATAGAGATGTCAGGCCTTCCTTCCTGGGCTTCGTTGATTAGGCTATAACATGAAATATTCTCAGGCATTGACTAAATTCCTAAATGATATCAGAGAAGAAGGGGATGATCAATCGCTGAACCCCGGACTTTTTAAGATACTTTCACATTTTGCGTTGAGCGGGAATAAATATATCTCTCCCGAATCCTCTTCCGCAGTGGAGCTCTTTTCCACATATGTGGATTTCTTAAAAGATAATGAGTCCAAGATCCTCTTTGACAATGAATTTGAAATGGTGCTCAGCGGAGCGGCGACCATTGCCTCAAATAATCTCTCAGTGAAGATCGACCTGAATCATCTGGTCCTATCGGCGTTGAGATTGGGAGTAAAAACAAACAATATCCCTCAAGATATGTATGATAAGGGATATTCGATCCTGAATTCAAGGGGAACCTTCGGCCGTCAATTCAAACCCGGAGAATTAAAACCTCCCACACACCGCCCCCGCCGAAAAAAGATAGATCCATTTAATTTTGAAAATGACCTT
The DNA here is from genome assembly GCA_048635215.1 of Candidatus Atribacteria bacterium. Lineage (GTDB taxonomy): Bacteria > AUK180 > AUK180 > AUK180 > AUK180 > JAGLWT01. The sequence continues at coordinate 3,048 of JAIVYW010000081.1, read as the reverse complement.
CTCAGCAAGGTATTTCTTAACAGGGATTTTGTATCGGATATTTCGGATTTTCTCGTATTGAAATATTTTTCTTTGGACTTGAAACCCTATCTGCCCAACGGTGTTTTTATGTTCATAGGAAGTAAATCCACAGGGAAATCGGAACTTGCCTATTCAATCGCGGAAGTGGTCTTTGAGTCAAGAGAGAGCGTAGCGGAATTGGATTTGAGTATGCTGGACGAAATTGAGGATATCGCCAATGAGAATCCACCATCAGAAGCTGAACCGCGCACGGACATCCAATCTTTCATGTTCAAAGAAATGGTCAAGACCGATAGAGACAAGGTTTTCCTGATCAAGCACTTTGAATTTATTTCTAAAAAACTCTTCTTTCTATTAACGCAGATATTCTCCAAGGGTCATATATTTATCAAGGGAGAGAAGCTTTCCTTTGAAAATGCAGTATTAATTATAACGCTGGACAAGGATATTGTTAAGAATCTCACCAAGAAAATAGGTTTTCAAAACCCAACAGAAGAGAAGACAAATGAAGAGATCAAGACCATTATCGCAAGTGAATACGGATCGGAATTTGTCTCACTCCTCGATGGCGTTTATATATTCAACGATATTTCCGTCGAGGATTATCATGAAATATTCAAAAGGAAGATAGCCCTGGTAAAAGACCAGATCAAAGAGAAGGGCTTTGAGATCAACTGTACAAAGTCGGTGGTCTCCTATCTTGCTCAGGAATACTTCAAGGAAACCAAGATAGTACCAAATCAGATATCCTCTTTTATTGAGAGGAAATTACTTATACCCCTCCTGAAGAAGATCAAGGACCATCCTCAAAAAAAGTCTTTCAAATTTAATATAAGTAAAGGTACGATTGTTATAACTTAGGGGCGGTAAATTAGGGACGGTGGTTAAATAGTTAAGGATTTTAAATATTGCGTTATTCGGCTTTTAGTTCGTCCAACAGCTATCGCTATCTCTGATTTTGCATATCTCTTTTTATACAGAAAATGTACCAAGTTTCTCAATTCTTTGGCTAGTTTTTGATCTCCTTTTAATCGAAAAATATCTTCGTAAGTGTATTTCGTCTTTAGCAAATATTTATCGATCACTTCTTTTATGGGAGCTCTCTTATCTCCAGAACGCATATCAAAGGATTTCGAAATAGTTTTCCTTGATCTTTTTGCAAGGTTAAGGTACTCCATCTTATCTCCAATTATATTCATGCATTTAGGTAGCATGTCAAAGGCAGGCGATGCAGAAAAGTCACTTGGCGATGTTGCTTTCAATAATCCAGGAATCTTCACAGCGATCTTTACGGGAGAGTTGCTTTTAGAACCCAAATAATGGCAATAGCTTGAAAAATAGTAATCTTCGGGCACCTTACAAAGATGTGCCTTCACAGGGTTCATATGAATGTAATGTATCAGGGAAATGAGATAATCTTCCTTCGCCACATAGAATGATTTATATCGGCCTTGAAAGACATGGCCAACTGTCTTATATTTAGCATTAAAATATATGGCATAACTTGTATTTAGCGACCTCATCAATTTCTGAAGTGAGTCGGTTTTCCTATGCAGCAACAGATGAATATGATTTCTCATCAGGCAAAAGGCATTCAAATCTATTTTAAGTTCACCAAGTAATTTCCCTAATATTCCAAGATAGACCATCATATCATTATCAGAAAAGAAAAGTGGATTTTTCCTCTGACCCCGGGAAATGATATGGAAATATGAATTCGGAAAATCAAATCTTGCAGTTCTGTTCATTAATCCCTCCTAAAAACTTACTTAACTATTTAACCACCGTCCCTATTTTTTCAAGAAGATCCTTTCGGAATTCTTTAAGATTTAAGAAGCCGCTTTCACGGAAAAGGACCTTTCCGTTATGATCCAGGATGAGGAAGGTAGGCAATCCCATTACCTTGAATTCTTCTTTTGCGAGCTTAGCATTCTTATCGTAATCAAGTTTTATCAGAATGAAATTATTCAAGGCATCCTGCAGTTGCGTGTCATGTGCTGTCAAATTCTCAAATTCCCTGCACATTACACACCAATCCGCTCTGAAATCCAGGAAAATAAGTTTGCCTTCCTTTTTAGCCGCTTTCTTGCCCTCTTCCAATGAAGCATGCCATTTCAAGACAGCGCTTTTCCTTGATCTATCCGTAGAGAAATGTCCGGAAGAAATGATCACTCCCTTGATAAGCAGTGCGGTTCCAAAAAGAAATACGATGAAGAGAAGAAATATCTTGAGGCCTCTTTTTTTCATTGAAATGTCAGAGGTATTTTTCCAATTATCGATATCGAAAAATCCCAGGAAGAACAGAGCGAACATTATTCTGATCCCGATCGATATCTCCGCCGCTCCCGCTTTGATGAATGATCCAAGTGCTGTTTGGAGAAAATAGACCGCTACCCCTACCATGAGGATCGAGAAGATCACCTTGACCCTTTCCATCCACATTCCCGCACGCGGCAGTTTGTTCAATGCTCCTGAGAAGGTCCCGATAAAGATAAATATGAGTCCCAACCCCAGAGAGAAGAAGAACATCAATAATGCTCCGTATGCAATATTACCGCTTGAAATAATGATCGTAAGAAGAAAGAGCACCACAGGCCCGACGCAGGGTGATGCTACCAATCCTGTAATTAATCCTAAGATAAAAGGCTGAAAGAACGATCTTTTATTTCTTTTTCCGGCGCTTGAGATCAAAGCGGTTCCGGGGAGGGTTATATAATCGCACATCATAAAAGCCATGAAGAAGAACAATACGGCGAACGCAAGGAGGATGAATTTATTTCCTGTGAAGCTGCCGAATGCCGATCCGGTAAGTCCCGCCAGGACACCAAGAGATGTATAGGTTGCCGCCAATCCCAGTACATAGAAGACAGACGCGATGAAGCTTCCTTTAACGGATCCGCCTTCTCCGGTTTTTCCGAAGTAAGATATGGTAACGGGGATCATCGGATAAACACATGGTGTCAGCGATGTCAGTATACCCGCCAGAAAGACAAGAAGGATCGCCCAGAGAGGGTTGTTGATATGCTT
>JAIVYW010000080.1:0-6991 GCA_048635215.1 Candidatus Atribacteria bacterium | reverse complement strand
GTAAGCGAAGAGAGAGGAAGAAATTGGCCAAAGATAAGATTCCCTCCGGGCTGAATCTCTTTTGCCGTCTTCTACGTTCCTCGTCCCTTACATACCGCTGCGGGTATGCAGCGCTCCTCGCGTCTTGAATACTGAGCAAAATAGTTTCAGCCATTGTTATCGGATTTTGAATCAGAGCACTATAGTCACTTACATACCGCTGTGGGTATGCGGCGCTCCTCGCGCCTTGAATACAAAACAAAATGGCATCAGCCATTGTTATAGTATTTATGGAACAGTACACTATGTTGGGGTGCGGCGCGATATGATTGTAACAGAAGAATTAATGGGTTAATCGAAATAGTGCCTTTCTGGTTACGGATGTGTGTTTCTTTTTCTACTTCGTACATCGCACCTCGTACCTCGTACTGTTTTTATCACCTCGCACATCGCACCTCGTACCCCGTACCTCAAAGGGGATGGATCCTTCAATCGCTAACGCTCAATCAGGATGACACCCTAGAAAGGACAGACACACAGGTCTGCCCCTACAATTGATTTCTCATTACTCATTATTCACTATTCACTTTTCACTTTTCACTATTCTTATGGTATAATTATCTATGAGAACCTATGATACGGTAATTTACGGTATGTTCAAATCCTATTACTCATGGGCTTATGTCCTCAGAAATCTCGCAAAAAATCTCATAGACAATGGTGCTGATATTGTGATAAAGCTTAAAAAAGGTATTGGTTACGACCCTCATTTTCCACTCCCGGACTATTTGGAAAAACGGGTCAGAGATAATACCGTTATAGGGAAAAAGGAGATCGCTCTGGTACATCCGTCTCTTTATAAAAACATGAGAGGCGATAATAAGATCGGCATTCTTGTTTATGAGACCTTTCCGCTGCCTTCCGATTGGGTTGAGAATATCAATGAATATCTTGATGAGCTCGTTGTACCTTCCCGCTTTGTAAAAGATATTGCGGAGCGTTCCGGTGTCAATAAGCCGATATCGGTGTGGCCTTTCCCTTATGAAATAAAAAAAGTAGCACAAAGGCCCGTAAATGAGAAATTCACTTTTCTAACTATCGCTACACCGCACAAAAGAAAGAATATCAGCTTCATGCTCCATGGATTTCTCGAAGTGTTCGGTCATCAGGAGAATATGGAATTTATCCTGAAAACCCTTCCGGAAAAGAAATCAGGAAAACTGAAGCATTGGGAAGAATCGGTGAAAGAGATAAAAAAAGAATACGAGCATTATGAGAATGTCAAGGTCATCGACGAATATTATTCCGATGATGATATACAGCTTCTCCTGCAATGCGCGGACTGTTATGTTCAATTATCCAGTTCCGAAGCATTCGGTATCACGATCTTTCAGGCATTGGACTTCGGCATACCTGTTATTGCGACTAATTATGGCGGATATGTGGAATATCTCCAGGGCAAGTATATTCCGGTTGATTTCAGCCTAGAACATATGAAGGGGATCTGCTACGGGGAAGAAGATGTCCCGGTGCTTGCCGCTTTGCCGAATTGGGAATCATATAAAGCTAATCTAAGAGAGGTTTACGGAAAATTCCACGACGATCCCAACCTTGAATAAATCACTCGATTAGTGTAATATATACTGGTGAAAAACCTCACATTTCTTGTCCTTATTTTAGGGCTCTTTCTGCAATTATCCGCAGAATCCCCGGAAGGCATCAGAGCGGACTATGACGCTATGATGGACAGTCATCAATATAATAAGGCGGAAGCGCTTCTAAGGGCTGAGATCAAGGCCGAGCGCGATATAATATCAAATTATTCTTTGCTGCGGGACCTGCTGTTCGCTACCGGTGAAAGAGACCGCTGGTATTCAGAAGTTAAAGCCCTTTTGCAGAGAAAGGAGATCTCGCCGCAGCTTCTCAACGGTATCATTCAATGGTTCGGCAAAGAAGAGGAGTATTCAAGGATCTCGCCTGTTCTGAGTTATATGGTGAGAAAGAGAATAAAACTTAATTCAAATAATCGGCACAATATATTCAAGATGCTGAGTTTAGAGAAAGACAGGTCTGTATTTGAACATCTGCTCGAGGAATTGCTCACTGACACTTCAATATCATCCTTTCTGCGATTGGACTATATTGCATTTTATCCCACTGAAAGGATACCGCAATATTTCAAATATTTCTCAGATAATGACATATTCTTCAAGGCGTATAAACTGGAATACTATTTTCAGAACGATAAAAAAGTGTTTAAGACCGCTTTTAAAAGAGCAATGTTCGCTACTCCTAATGAGAAAAAGATATATGCACAATTTCTTTTTTCAGCCGGAGGGTATTCAGAGGTCATTTCTCTTTTGGATGGGGTCTTTAATGCCAGAAGAAGGGATTATGCATCCGCGAAATTCATGGTTGACGCCCTTTTGATCCTTGAGGAATATAAAAAGTGCGCGGAATTCATAATGCTCCTGCATCCGTCAGATCGAAGCATGTTCGTTTCCTTTCTGCATCGGACATTTGCCAGTAATAAACTCTACCGCCAATTGTATCTGATCGCCGCTTCTGGCAATGATCTTACCTTTCAGGACAAGGTGCGGGTGGCATATTTTTCAGGCGATGCAGCTTACTTCGACGAGGCGGCCCGTAATTGGCTGACGCATTCTCCTCAAACATTCCAGGCCATTGCCCATGCTCCGGGCAATATTGACAGGGACGCTTACTACTCCCTGCTTGTCAAAACCCTTTTAGCGCAAGAGGGGCTTCCGCTTCAGATATATATTAAGATCGCGTCATATTTGGAAAGCTCGGGGGGTAGATTCGGCAGAGAGCTTCTGCTTTTAACAGAGAAGCAGATGCAGCATGACAGCGAACTGCTTAACAGATATTCCTATTACCGGCTGCTCTTTGACCGAATGAATATCAACGAGATCCATACGGACCCTCTCAATAATGACATCTATTATCAATACCTTCTTTCGATGATTAACTTTTATCGCAGGGAATATAAGAAGGTCGGCAGGCTTCCACGGTCATTTTCCGATATATCGCTGACCGCCCGCTGGAATGATACGGATGGGCCTTCGGTAGACGACCTGACGGAGCTTACCTATTCAAGGAATGTTTCTCCAATGATGGTATTGATAAGATTTCTAAGAGTAAATCGGGAAACCGACAGAGATAAGATCCGGCAATTGTGCAGAAATTTCTGTCTTGCGCAATATTTGAATATCGCTCCCGATATAGAGATCAATGACGAGATCACTCTTTTGATCCACATTCTCTATTACAAAAACAAAGATAATGACAAGTGTAAAGCCCTTATTTCCGAGCATGGGGATAAAGCAAAGATGTTGAAAGGCCTTCTTAATGAGATCAATGCAAGTGGTTAGATCCAAACAGCATCTCCTGATTTTTCTGAATCCCACCGCCGGATCCGGCAGGGCCGGGCTTTTTTACCCTTATTTGAAGAGGATATTGAGTATTAGAAATATTGATCATACTACCGTCAGAACGGGAAAGAAAGGGGACATCAATTCCTATATTTCCTCCTTTGCTTCAGAGCTCGACAAACGCTTCACCGGGATAGTAGCGATGGGCGGAGATGGAACTACATGGGAGACGCTATCTTCTCTGGTCAAGTTCAATGTGGTCAAGACCCCTGTAAGTATTTTCCCTTTCGGTTCCGGCAATGACCTCGCCCGTTCTCTTCACATCCCGCTTTACAATCCGCGCGGGGCATTGGAAACGGTATTGAACGGTGAAAAGGATGTGCTTGATATATGCAGCGTTAACGGTCATTATTTTGCAAATTACCTTGCCTTCGGATTTGAGGGAGAGATATTGATGCACAGGGAGCTTGAGCAATCAACGCTACCCGGCTACACTTCCTATGTAAAGCCCTTTATAAAGGCGGTAGAAAGTTTGAAATACAATCTGTATCACCTTAAATTTCAGGATCGCGAGGTGGATGTGATCGGCATGACTTGTATTATTTCCAATATACCGTCACATTATGGAGGGGTAAAACTTGTTCAGGAGGCAAATTCAAATGACGGGATATTTGAGATCACTATTATCAAGAAAGTCCCTTCTATGCGAACCTTTCTGAAGGCGCCGTTTCTTCACGGGAAGGCGCTGGACAGTTCGGAATATGTTCGGTATCGAACCGATCGGGTGACGATCAGTTTTGATGACAATGTTCCTGCATTGCATATTGACGGCGAGGCCTTTCAAACATTTGAAAAGAAATATGAAATCGGCATTAAAAAAGGTATTTTACCCATAATAAGAAGGAGAAACTGATGAGTATTGAAAAGATCAATAAGATATTGGATGAGTCCAGAGATGAAATGATTGCATTATTGAAAGAGCTTATTCAAGTCGATACAACCAATCTTCCGGGGAATGAATATCTTGGTGTTGAAATTATCCAGAAATTTCTTGAAAAATACTCGATCCCTTATGAAATACATTCTCAGCAGAAGGGAAGGGAGAATATTATTATCCGTATAGGTGAAGGGGATAAGAAACTGTTTTCAGCCGGGCATATTGACATAGTTCCGGTAGGCGACCTTGAAACCTGGGACCATCCTCCTCTGGAAGGGCATATTGAGGGAACGAAAATGTACGGCAGAGGAACAACTGATAACAAGGGTCCTCTTGTGGCGCTTCTGATGACTGCAAAAGCCCTTTGGCCGTTCAGGGACGAGCTCAATGGCACATTTATTGCCGCTGGGGTAGCAGATGAGGAAAAGGGTTCTGTTTACGGCACCGAATTTCTCATGGAAGAAGGCCTGATCGATGCTGATTGGGCGATCATCCCAGATATTGGAGGTAATATGATGGCCATAGATGTCGCGGAAAAGGGAGTTTTAGACCTTGAGATCCTCACTAAGGGGATTTCCGCTCACGGTTCAACACCGGACCGCGGAGTTAATGCCATTGAGAAAATGGCGGAAGTGATCGAAATTCTCAGGAAGCACACCTTCTCCTTTAATGAGCATAACTTCCTATCACCTCCCACGATGAATATCGGAGTGGTAAATGGCGGGAGTGCTTCAAATATGGTTCCCGATAAATGCCGACTGATCGTTAATGTAAGGTATTTGCCTTCACAGAAATCCGAGAACATCAAAAATGACCTTGCGCTTGCATTGGAATCAGTAAAAGATACAGAGATCTCCATTATGCAAAATCTGAACCCGACAGAAGTGGACCCAGAAAATATTCTAGTAGGCGCCATTCAAGAGGAAACAAAGAGGATCACCTCGAAGACCCCGCAATTGATCGGACTTGGAGGCGCAACGGTGTGTAAGACCTTCATTGAAAAGGGGATCCCCGCTGTAGGGTGGAGCCCCGGCCCGGATGATGTCGCACATATTGCCAATGAATATATTGACCTTGATGAGATATTGGATTTCTCAAAGATCATGGCGGGAGTCGGAAAAAGATTATTGAAATGAAAAAATATGCCCTACTGCTCCTTATTATTACACCGCTTCTCATATTCGGAAAAGCGGATTATAAGAAAAACTTCAGCAATAAGAAGTACACTGACAATGTGCGTGTTGAATTGCGGCATATTGACAAGGGGGAAGACTCATTGTATGCCGGCCTTTCGCACTTTGCCTTGACGCCGGAGGTTCCGATCTGGGAAAGGGGTTTTTATTTATTAAAAAGATCTGAAAGATCCGAGGCCAATCTTATCAACAATTTAAAAAAGAGCTTCCCCGATATATTTTCGGATAAACGCCGCTTGACCATTTTGATAATGTATATTTTTTATAATCAGCAATATGATATGCTTAGAAGGTTATTTACGGAAGAATATGAATCCTACCTCTATCCGGGAAATCTTGACCAGTGGTGGGATATTTGTGAGGATGTAAGGCATTTTATCAAAAAACAGGGCATTCATCCTAAATATATGGATTTTATATCGCTCTCCAATGACTTGATACATACGGAGGTCAAAGACTCTTCGGGTGGAAGGAGAGAGGCTTTTGAATTTCACTTCAAAGGGGATCTTCTTGACAGGATCACGGTGTATGGAAATGAATTATATACCTATGCCCAACGGGAAAATGGTTTTTCCATAGGCCCGTTCGCCCTTCTTGAAAACAACCCCCCCCCGGAAATAGATATTGATGCCGACGATCTTGATTCAGGGTATATGTTCTCTTTGGAATTTAACGGCGTTAAAGCCGGCCGGATGCTCCATTATTTAAAGGACTCCGGAGATGTTCTTGACCTTTTTGTGAGCATTAAGACCACCGGTTTGATAAAGGCACTTTTTACCATGGATGATAAGATACATGTGCAGATAAGAAAGACCGATATGGAAGTTCTCAGAATAAAGGAAGATATCAAACAGGGGAATTATCGGGCGGAGAGGGATACGATCTTTTCTCCTTCGGAACTTACCGCTGTCTACAATAATAAGGAGAAAGTATATCTGGCAGATTTTACAAGGGATTCCTATTCGGTGATGTACCTTCTGAGATGGCTGTTGCCGGAACGGCTCAGTAAATTGAATCTTATTAGCAGGAAGCGGGTATATCCGTTTGAATTGGAATATAAGAAGGGGAGTGAGAAGCTTTCGGGCAAGAAAGTTGAAGGGATATGGATCATTCCGAGTTATACGGGAAGAAGAAAGTTGAAAGAGGACGCCTCTACCCGCTTTTTCTTTGGAAAAGACGGTAAACTCCCTTTGCTATCACTGTCAAAGACCTCGTTCGGAGTTTTGAAAGCGACATTTGAGAAAAAATTGAATATTGAAGAATATACAAAATTAGGTGGATATTATGAAGATACTGGCAATTGATTGGGGGAAGCGGAAGATCGGTGTGGCAATTTCTGATAATGGCTGCAAGATCGCTTTTCCGCGGCCCTATGTGAAGAGCAGCAAAAAAGCAATAGAGGAGATAATGACCGTGCTGGACAAGGAGAGGATCAAATTGGTCCTCATCGGCTGGCCCGTGAAGGAAAATGGCCAGAATTCTGAAACAAC
>JAIVYW010000079.1:0-7065 GCA_048635215.1 Candidatus Atribacteria bacterium | reverse complement strand
TTCCACCCTACTCAGGCCATTCTGGACCTCTATACGATGTGGGAGCGTTTCGGTTCCATCAAAGGCCTGAATGTAACCATAGTCGGTGATGTGAAATATTCCAGGGTCGTCCGTTCCGATATCTCGGGACTGCTGAAAATGGGGGCGAATATTACTCTATGTACAGCGAAAACCCTCTTGCCCCGTTATGTTATTGATTCCAGGGTCCGCCATACCTTTGACATGAAGAAGGCCGTTAAGGATGCCGATGTGATAATGGGGTTGAGGATGCAGAAGGAACGGCAGGACTCCGGTATAATCCCTGATGAGGTGGAGTATAATCACTTTTTCGGATTGAAATCTCATCTGCTGGAACATGCTTCCAAAGATGTTATGATCATGCACCCCGGGCCGATCAACAGGGGAATTGAGATAGATGGCGAGGTTGCCGATTCAAAAAATTCCGTGATCAACGAGCAGGTTACTAACGGACTCGCGACCAGAATGTCCATCTTCTATCATTTTGTGGAGAATTAACATGAACAATGTGGAAATTAAAAACGCCAAGGTACTCATTGGCGGCAAGTTCGAGAAAACCGCTGTATATATATGCGATGGAAAGATCACCTTCAGTAAGCCCAAGGGTAAATCGGATACCATTGATGCCGCGGGCGCCCTCGTTCTGCCATCGCTTTTTGATATACATACGCATCTGCGCTGTCCGGGCCAGGAGTATAAGGAAGATCTTGATTCTGTTACAAAGGCAGCAGTACACGGCGGGTATACAGATATCTCATCCATGCCCAATACCTCTCCGCCCGCGGATAATGAAGCTCTGATCAATTATATCAAATTGGAAGGGGCGGTATTTAAGAGATGCCGCATTCATCCCTTCGGAACGCTTACTCTGGGATCAAAAGGCGAACGCTTGTCCAGGATGGGACTGATGAAAAAGGCCGGCGCCGTCGGCGTGACCGATGACGGTAAATGTATCAGCAACGGAACGATAATGATGAGGGCCATGGAGTATGCGAATACTCACGGGCTTTTCATTATGGACCATGCGGAGGATCATGATATCTCCGCGAACGGCGTATTGAACGAGGGTGTTGTCTCTGAAAAACTCGGACTTACGGGAATACCCGAGATCGCGGAAACGATCGTTATAAAAAGGGATATCGAGATATCACGCTATTTGAACATCCCGATGCATATAACGCATGTGTCGACCAAACGGGGTGCCGAACTCATTCTTGCGGCAAAAAAGGACGGGATCAAGATCACCTTTGATGTCACACCTCACCATCTAGCGTTTACAGATGAGGATTGCCTGTCATTCGACACCAATTTCAAGGTGAATCCGCCTTTGAGACTGGAGTCCGACAGAACTTTCCTTATTGACCTGATAAAAAAGGGATTGATCGACGCGATCGGCACCGACCACGCCCCCCATGCTGATTTTGAGAAGGAATATCCCTTTGACCGCGCCCCATTCGGCATTTCCAGCCTTGATACGGCATTCTGTCTGCTTTATGCCACATTGACGGTTGAAAATAAGATCCCGCTTGAGAAATGGATAGGGCTGATATCCTCCGCTCCGCGAAAGCTTCTGGGGCTGCGCCCTTCGGAATTAGAAGAGGGCCAGCGAGCCAATATTTTTATTTTTCATCCGAAGAATGAATGGAAAGTAGGCAGGAAAACCATATATTCCAAAGGCAAGAACAGTCCATTGATGGGAAAGAAGATCAAAGGTGAAGTGCTTTATACATTTAACAATGGAAAAATGGTATATCCATTTTAGGTGAAATTATGGAATGTGACCTGGAAAGAAATCTGAAGGACTGTAATTGTACATATTCCTGTTCAAAAAAGGGTAAATGCTGCGAATGTATCCGTTATCACCGGGAAAGAGGTGAGCTGCCGGCTTGCTATTTCTCGGATGAGGTCGAGCGAACCTGGGACAGGTCCATCGCGAGATTTGTATCGCTGCACAAAAAGTAATGAGAGAATATCAGGCGTATCTATGGTGGCCGATAAAGTGATAAGATGACGGAGATGAAAGAATTTGAAGCCCGCATCATAGAAAAAAAGGTGGTATCAAAGGGGACCTTTCTTATGAAATTCGATCCTGATTGCTCATTTCTTCCGAAGCCGGGTCAATTCATTATGATATCCCCGCGTGAAACAGGCCATTTTTTGAAAAGGCCTATTTCCATTCATTATTTTTATAAGGATTCAGGGTATTTCAAGATCCTTTTCAGGGTAATAGGCTCGGGTACCGCGGAGCTGTCAGACCTTAGATTCGGTGATACTGTTTCTGTCATCGGCCCTTTGGGCAATGGATTCGATCTGCCCGATAAAGGCGGATCGGCGGCCATCATCGCGGGGGGCATCGGATATGCCCCTTTTGCCTATCTCATTTCCGAATTGAACCTACTTGGAATACGGCCGCATGTATTCTACGGTGAAAAGAGCAAGGATCAGCTTGTAGAGTATTGGAGACATAGCGGCGCTGATTTTACGGTATCCACGGACGACGGCAGTTACGGCCGTCAGGGGAGCATTACACGGCACTTTTCGGGCACATATGACAGTATATATATCTGCGGGCCTCTCGGCATGGTATTTGATTTTAAAAAGAGATTCGGTTCACTTTCATCCATTACACAAGCCTCAATGGAAGCGCATATGGGATGCGGTGTAGGCAGCTGCAAGGGGTGTAATATAGAAACGGCCGCCGGTGTTCGATATGTATGTTCGGATGGACCGGTTTTCGCGCTTGATGAGTTGATCGATCAGAATTCGTAAAAGAAATTCAGATTAAAGCCGTATTTTTTAATATTGTAATAATAAAAGCCGTCATAATCATTATTTGAACTCTTATTCTCATATTTGAATTCGCCCACAAGATTGATATGCTCAAAGGGGAAGTTCCTGAAGATCAATGCGAGAGTGCCGGTGAAATTGAAATCCCTTTCAAATTCGTTCTTCTGTGTGCCTTCATTATTGTACGCTCTTCTTTGTGTGTATTCTTTGGATTCGAATGCCAGCGACAACTTCCCGATCAGATTTCGGGAGAAGTAACGCATGAACTCTCCCGAAAGGATGTGAAGGAAATAATTATAGAAGTCAGCTGTTAATTGCTTTGTCTCTTCGGAATCAGGGGTATCCAGATAGAAATATTTGATGTCAAGCTGTGATACGCTGGTAGAGGAATAATTGTAAAGGATCTGATATTTGAGAGTAAAGGTCAAATTTCTTGTAAGGTATCGGGAAAAGGATAATAAAATCGTAGAAGTGAAGTCAGAACGCTTTTTCTCGTCCTCGATCTCCCAATTCGGCAGCATTGTGTACATGCTCTGAAATGAGAGAAAGATCGAATCTGAAAGGGAAGCCCGCCGGATGATCTTCGCGAAAAGGCCCACACGGTAATAATCAATAATATTCGTATGCAGATAGTCAGCGCCTTGCTGTATCAGCTGCAATTTGAAATAATTCTTTGTATCAAAGAGATGATAAAGACTTTCCCGCAGGGTTATCCTGTTAGCGGAAAGAAGGGGATCGAAATTGTCCTGATTGCGAAAGGAGAATTCAAATTTCAGAAAGTTCTTCCTGTTCAGGTCAATATCTTTGGAAACCTCAATGACGGATTGATATACTGGAAGTATGTCACCGTCAGAATGCTGGACGAGATGGAAAAGTGATAGCGAGAGTTTGAAATCTTTCACCTCTCCTTCGGTCTGAAATTTCCATCCTCCCTGCATCGTATCAAGCGTTTTCTCATACCCTCCGAGAAGAATAAATGAATTCTGTGAATAAACTGCACCATGGCAGAATGTCAGCAGAAGTATGAGTAGGATCGTAAATGGTTTATTCAACAATTACCTCTTTCTCAATATTTTCTTTATCTTCATTCTTTTTCTTCTGATTTTGTTCTTTCTTAAGCAGAAGCTCTTCTGTTTCCTGGTCAAATAAGAGATCCAATTTCATCTCCTCAAAAAGTTTATTGGAAAGATTGGTGAATTGTACATTGAAGAGTCCGTAAAATGGGCTGTAAAGACTTAATTGTATATTATCGGTCAGAAATAAGGTGACACCGATGATCCTGTCATCAAGATAAATAGGTATCCCTGAATATTCCGCAAGCAATTCCCAGACGCTATTGGACTCCATCCATACCGGGATCTCCAATACTTCTCCGTTCCCCAGTGTGATAATGTAGTAATTCCCGGTCGGGTCTATGGTGAAATCCTCCATCTTAAAATAGGGCAGAGATGAGATCTGCGCGCCGGTATCAAGGTCGATAAGTCTCAGTTGAAAGTTCTCCGCGTCCTCTATGCGCTTGACATAATAGGAACTCCCTTTGATATTGGCGATTATTCCAAGGGTCCTGTCAGAAAGAATGAATGAATTGATATATTCATTTTCCATGAACTCTATCAATCTCTTATCCTGCCTATCGTCCTGCTCAATGATCTTTCTCGCTTCGGTAGTTGTGCCGAATATAAGTGAAGATAAAAGCAGCATTGCCATAAAACTAATTATTGTCCGTCTCATCCCTTTCTCCTTCCTTGAACTCCCTTAGTTGCTTATCATAAAATTCCAGCATCCCGCGCTTTTCGTTGACATCCGCGGTTAAATAATTGATCGTTCGCTTCACAAAATCAATATAGTCCCTCAAAGTGTCCTCGCCCTGAGGTGAGATCAGATTGGACTCTTCCAGAAAAAGTATCTTTTCATTGATCTTCCCTATCCTCGCGATGTTCCTTCAAACATCCTTTTGATAAGAAGAGATCCTTTCCCTGATGAGTTTAAGTTTCATTTCCTTCACATCCTCAGGTTCCTCGGCGTTTAGAATTATAACAATTTTTTGCTGAAAATAAAAATCGAAGAGTTTTTTAGTTTTATAATACTCCTCTCCCAGTACGAGGAGTTTTTCCGGCTCTCTCTTTACAGTGGTCTCTATAATGTTCTCTTCCAATTGCCGTAGAGTAACTATTAATATCGGCTTAAGTTTCTCCAATAATTCCCTTTTTGACTTCTTTTCACGAAAGAGCAGGGTCTGTATTTTGTTGAGCTTATTAAGATAACTCTGCTGTCTGGCCCTGGAAATAAAGTCGTTCCTTTCGGAGTATTTCGACAGCTTCTTTTTGTATGAAAGTTCCTTTTTCCCATGCCGTGAGATATTTTTTTCGATCTGCCTTATCCTTCCCACTATTTCATTGTAATTGTCTTGAGAAAAGACATTTACAGTGAAAACAGCAAGAATAAGGATCAGGCAAAACGCTTTCTTCATTTTCCTTTCAGGCCATATTTATCAATTTTATTGTACAGAGTGCTCAGTTTAACACCCAGTTTTTTTGCGGTATGCTGCTTATCGTAATTTTCTTTTTCAAGATAATACTCGATTATCTTCCGCTCATATTGTTCCAGGACCTCCTTCAATGTTCCTTCAAGATCAAGATTCTTCATTGTAGGAATATCTCTTTTCTCTATCACTTCGACGGGAATATCTCTGATCTCAAGAGAATTTCCCGAACAGAGTATTACCATTCGTTCGATGATGTGTTCTAATTCCCTGACATTGCCGGGCCAGGCATATTTCTTCAATTCAGCCATGACCTCAGGAGATATTGTGAGTTTATCTCCCGGATGTTTGCCTTCTCTCGCGAATTTGTCGATGAAGAACTCGGTCAGGAGTTCGATGTCATCTGTCCTTTGTCTGAGCGGGGGAATATGTACAGGTACCACATTGATCCTGTAAAAGAGGTCTTCTCTGAAACTATTGTCAAGGATCTTCTCCTGAAGGTTCTTATTGGTCGCTGCGATAACCCTGACATCGACGGAGATGGGTACATTCCCGCCGACCCTTTCGAAGGTGAATTCCTGAAGGACCTGAAGGAGTTTTACCTGTGTATTGGCCGGCAGATCTCCGATCTCGTCCAGAAAGATCGTGCCGCCGTCAGCGATCTCAAATCTTCCCAAACGCTTATTCATTGCGCCCGTAAACGCTCCTTTTTCATGTCCGAAGAGTTCCGATTCCAATATCCCTTCCGAAAAAACCGCGCAATTCACACGGACAAAGGGTTTATTGCATCGATCGGAATTAAAATGAATGGCCCTGGCTACTAGTTCTTTTCCAACTCCTGATTCGCCGGTGATAAGCACAGCGGCGGTAGAGCGGCTTACTTTTTTTACAAGTTCCATCACCTCTACTAATTCTTTAGACCTTCCTTTGATCTCAGAAAAATTATAATCCTCGCTTTCATTATCTGCCATTATATTTATGGTCTCCCTAAGGCGTTCATTATCCTGTGTGAGGGCGACCTTCTCAAGCGCCTTCTCTACCTTGATCTCGAATTCATCGATATTCAAAGGCTTGATGATGAAGTCGAAAGCTCCGTCTTTCATGGCCTTTACGGCGGTCTCAACATCCCCGTATGCAGTGATGATTATGATCTCAGACTCCATATCATTGGCATTTCTCTGCTTCAGAAGTTCAATACCATCCCCATCGGGAAGTTTAAGGTCAGTAATGATAAGGTTATATTTATCCTTTTCCAGATGCCCGACGGCTCCCTTCAAGGTTTCCGCTTCATGAAAGAGATACTTCTTGTCTGCAAAAAGCCTCTTTATCATCCTGCGGATCGGTTGATTGTCGTCAACGAGAAGGATCTTTTCCATATATTATCTCCTAAAGGGTAATGAGACGGTAACTTCCGTGCCTTTGCCTTCAGCCGAAGCTATCTTGATTTTTCCCTTATGTTTCTCAATTATTTCTTTAACGATGGTGAGCCCCAACCCTGTTCCCGTGGACCTCGAGGTTACGAAGGGTTCGAATATCTGCGCCAAATCATCCTTGGGGATGCCTTCACCGGAATCCTTGAAAGATACTCTGACCCGCCCGTCTTTCAGAGTTGAACTGATACGGATCTCCCCTCCGATGGGGACCGCGTCAATGCTGTTTTTAATGATATTGACAAAAGCCCGCTTCAGGTGGTCTTGGTCCGCTGCCAGAACACAAGTAGAGATATCATGTGAAAGGACGATTTCCTTCTGCTGCATGAACGGCATTGTTTCCCCGAC
>JAIVYW010000078.1:0-7091 GCA_048635215.1 Candidatus Atribacteria bacterium | reverse complement strand
GGGACAGTAATCTCAGAAGAGCTGCTCCTGTCAAAATCTCTCATCAAAACATCCGCATTAAAAAGGATAAAAATACTTTCCGATAAGAAGCTGGAAAAGAAACTGGAATTCACCAATGAATTCGCCTTTTCAAAAAACGCTTTGAAGGAAGTTACCGACAAGGGTGGAAATGTCCAAGTTTCGAAGGAGTAAGTAATGTTAAAGGGATTTGCAAATATATTCAAAGTCAAGGATCTGACCAGAAAACTCTGGATCACATTCCTTCTTTTGCTGGTTTTCAGATTCGGGAAGCATATTCCGGTTCCGGGTGTCAATTCGGATGCCATAATCGAATATATGCAGGCGCAGACCCAAGGCACACTGCTTTCCTTGTATGATATGTTTACCGGCGGCGCTTTTTCAAGAGTAACTATATTTGCTCTTGGGATCATGCCGTATATTACTTCTTCGATCATCGTTCAGCTTCTGGTGTATGTTATTCCGGAATTCAAACGATTACATGATGAAGGCGAGCGCGGTAATAAGGTCTTAACACAATATACGCGTTACGGTACTATTCTTATCTGTGTTATGCAGTCTTTTGCTTACGCTACCTGGATCAGCAAACTAAATCTCGGCGGTGTTCAGATAGTGACCATTAATCCCGTTCTGTTTATGTTCGTAGCGGTACTTACCTTTACGGCGGGCACCGTCCTGCTTATGTGGGTTGGCGAGACCATTACCGAAATCGGTATAGGGAACGGTATTTCCCTGATCATTCTGATCGGCATAGTCGCGAGGCTTATTCCTTCCATTATTGAGATACAGGCGACGGGGGGTATCGGATTCGCAAAGATACTTCTGCTGATATTCATAGTATTGCTGGTCACAGTCGCTGCTATTATGCTTACATTGGGCGCTCGAAAGATCCCGATCATGTATCCAAAGAGGATACAGGGAAGGAGAGTGGTCCAAGGGGCGAAGAATTATCTGCCATTGAGAGTGAATTCAGCAAGTGTTATTCCCATTATTTTCGCGCAATCCGTTATGATGATCCCCACCTCTCTTGCCGCGATCGTAAAACATGAGGGCTTTAGGGGTTTTGTAAATACTTACTTTGCCTGGGATAAGCCTCTTTATATCATTATTTTCTTTTTCCTTGTCATCGGCTTTACCTTCTTTTACACAGCGATCACCTTCAATCCTGATGAGATATCGGATAATCTGAAGAAATACGGCGCTGTTATTCAGAATAAGAGGCCCGGCAAGAAAACGGCGGCTTTTCTACATACCATTCTGAGCAGGGTTACCTTTATCGGTGCCATGATGCTGGCGATCATCGCGATCTTGCCTACCATTATTACAGCACTTTTCCATATTCCCGCGGGATTGTCGATGCTTTTCGGCGGCACATCCCTGCTGATCATGGTCGGTGTTGTGCTGGATACGATACAGCAGATCGAAGGGCAATTGATAATGAGGCATTATGACGGATTCTCAAAGCGAAGGATAAAATCCAGGCATATGTAAATATGGGAAAAGATTGCGGTAAACATCTGATTTTCCTTGGGCCTCCGGGCTGCGGAAAGGGAACTCAGGCAGGAATGCTGAGCGACAGGTCGGGCTTCATGCATTTTTCCACCGGAGATATACTTCGGGAAAGCATAAAGGATCAGACGCCGTTGGGGATCAAAGTGAAGGCGATACTGGATCGCGGTGACCTTGTTTCCGATGATGTCATGAAGGAGATCGTTCTTGAAAAATTCAAGACATTGTCCGGGGATGAAAAATTTATTCTGGACGGATATCCGCGCACTCTTATTCAGGGAAAAGACCTTCAGGAGATCGCGGATATAACCGGGATCGCTATTGACCGGGCGGTGTATTTTAACATTCCCGACCAGGCGATCATTGACAGGATATCCGCCAGAAGGATCTGCTCCAAATGCGGTAAGGTCTATAATTTGAAGACATTGCCGTCGAAGCGTGAGGGTTTCTGCGACGATTGCGAGATACCATTAATACAAAGGGATGATGATAAGCCCGAAAGAGTAAAGTACCGTCTTGAGGTTTATAGTGAGCTCACGGAGCCTCTCATTTCTTTTTATAAAGATAAAAAACTATTGACTGAAATCAAGGGAAATGATAAAATAGAGTTTATTTACGAAATTTTAGTGAAGTTGGTAGTTTTATGTCCCTGATAAAAACAGCGCGTGAGATCGATCTGATGCGCCATGCGGGGCATATGCTCTTTGAAGTGTTAACAAGTGCTGAGGCTCTCATAGCGGATGGGATAAGTACCCTTGAACTGGATACTTTCCTCGAGAGTGAAATACTTAAACGCAAGTGCCGCCCAGCCTTTAAGGGCTACAACGGATTCCCGGCAACTGCATGTATTTCCATTAACGAGGAAGTAGTTCACGGGATACCTACTTCCAATAGAAAGCTTAGGTCCGGGCAGATACTGAAGATAGATCTGGGGCTGGTGTATCAGGAAATTTATAGTGATATGGCGCGCTCCTACCTTATTGACAGTGATGACCGGGACAAGCTGCGGCTGATCCGTACTGCCAGAGAATGCTGCGAAAAAGGCGGCGAACTGGCAAGGGACGGAATGAAGCTTGGGACCCTTGGCAATGAGATACAAAAGATCGCTGAAGATGAAGGATACAGTGTGGTCAGGGATTATGTCGGACACGGCATCGGACGCGCGCTTCACGAGGACCCTCAAGTGCCTAATTACGGCTTGACGGGTACCGGTTTCCTTTTGAAAAAAGGGATGGTGATCTGCATTGAACCTATGGTGAATGAAGGGACCTTTGAGGTCCGGACAAAAAAGGACGGATGGACCGTTGTCACCAAGGATGAGAAGCAGTCTGCTCATTGGGAGAATATGTACCTGGTGGGAGACGAAAAAGGTGAAAGATTGACTGTATGATGAGTAAAATGGACGACAACAAATTTTCCATGAACGGGGAAGTTGTAAGGCAGCTGCCCAATACTGTTTTCAAGGTTAAACTTGAGAACGGCGTGGTTATAGAATGTACCATTTCCGGGAAGATGAGGCTATATTATATTAAGCTGAACCCCGGTGATAAGGTCATCGTTGAAATAAGCAAATACGACGTGACCAAGGGAAGAATTATCAGGAGAGGAATAAGATGAAGGTTAGAGCTTCAGTAAAAAAAATGTGCGAATACTGCAAAATAATCAAACGGAACAAGACCGTAATGGTTTTATGCTCCAGAGATCCAAAGCATAAGCAGAGACAGGGATAATAGGAGGCTGATGTGGCGAGAATTGTAGGAGTTGATATTCCGAAAAACAAGAAGGTGACCATTGGTTTGACCTATCTGTTCGGTATTGGTTTGACATCCGCTAAGAAGATCGTGGCCGAAAGCGGCATTGATCCGGAAAAGCGTATCAAGGACTTGGATGAGAAAGAAGTCCAGAAGATAAGAAAGATCATCGAAGGTAAATACAAGGTCGAGGGTGATCTCAGAACCGAGGTTCAGATGAATATAAGAAGGCTCAAGGATATCGGATGCTATAGAGGCATCCGTCATATCAGGAATATGCCCTTGAGAGGACAGAACACTCAGTCCAATGCCAGATCCCATAAGGGACCAAGACCTCCTATCGGTGGTAGGAAAAAGTAGGGACAATAGGAGCTAAGAGATGGCAAAAGTAAAAAAGAAAACAGAAAGAAAATTTAAGAAGCATCAGAAGTTGAACGAGGGTATATTTCATATACAATCCACCTTCAACAATACGATAATTACCCTGACCGATGGCGACGGAAATACATTGAACTGGTGTTCCGCCGGCGGCGTGGGATTCAAGGGGTCCAAGAAAAGCACACCTTATGCAGCCGGCAAGGCAGCGGAAAAAGTCGCGAAATTCGCAATTGATACCTTGGGAATGAACAAGGCGAATATCTTTGTGAAGGGCCCCGGTTCAGGAAGGGATACAGCGATCAGATCAATTGCTTCAGCAGGGATCAGCATTGGGTATATCGAGGACATTACACCGGTACCCCATAATGGTTGTAAGCCCCGTAAAAGAAGAAGAGTTTAGGGAGTACAATATGTCAAAATATACAGGACCAAAATGTAGATTGTGCCGAAGAGAACAGGAAAAGTTATACCTCAAAGGCGATAGATGCAGAACGGATAGATGTCCGTTGGAGGCCTCCAGAGGGAAAAGGGCCAAAGGTGTTCCCGGTGCAGGCAGAAAGTTCAGAAGACGCCTTACCGATTTCGGCGTGCAGTTGAGAGAAAAGCAAAAATTAAGAAGATACTATCTTATTACAGAAAAACAATTTTCCAATTATGTCAAGAAAGCCGGTTCTATGAAGGGAACAAAGAGCTCTAACCTCTTTAAACTCCTTGAGAGCCGCCTTGATATGGTTATTTTCCGCCTTGGGATAGGAAGATCCAAAATGGAAGCAAGGCAGCTTGTTACACACGGATTTTTTACGGTAAACCAAAGAAGAGCCGATATCGCCTCTTTCCTGGTCAAACAGGGAGATGTAATAGAGTTCAAAAAGAATGTTCTTGATAAGCATCCCGCTTTGAAGGAAAGATTGGATGAAGTTGATCCAGGTAAAGCTCCGGCATGGCTGAAGTTTAACAAGGATCTGATGATCGCCGAGGTCGTTGAGGCTCCAAAAGGTGAAGATATCAAGTCAATGTATTTCACAGAGCTCAAAGAGAATCTGGTAATAGAATACTACTCGAGATAATAGGGGAACAATATTATGGTAATGAACTGGGAATTAATTCAAAAACCTAATGGGTTTAAGATCGAAGAAAATAAGTCAAAAGAAGGCTACATCAAGGTATCGGTTGAGCCATTGATGAGAGGATATGGGAACACCGTAGGAAATACGGTAAGAAGGATACTCATGTCTTCAATAGAAGGGTCTGCTATTTACGGATTCAAGCTTGAAGGATTTGAACACCCTCTTTCCACAATGGAAGGAGTGCTCCATGATGCTACGCAGATCATGCTGAATCTGAAATCAATAAGGCTTTCCATCCTGGAAGATGATGTTGAGGTCAATATCAAGAAATCGGGACCATGTCTTGTTACTGCGGCTGATATCGCGAAAAACGATTCTGCCGTTAAGGTGATCAACAAAAATCAGCTTATTCTGGAAGTAACCGGTGATGTCGATGTCGACCTAAATGTGTATATCAAGCGCGGTGTGGGCTATCAATTGTCCGATCAGATGAATACAGATGATAAGCCGGTCGGGTTTATTCCCACCGATGCACTATTTTCTCCTGTTACCAAGGTCAAATATGAAGTTGTTGAAGACATCAGGTACAAAGCAGAAAGAAATTATGAAAAGGTCCTTATGGAGATCTGGCACGACACTACAGTTGACGGTGAGAATTTCCTCCCCTATGCCAGCAAGATCGCAAAGGATATTTTTGCCGCCTTGGTGAACTTTGACGAGGATGTCGATTCTGTGGGTAACGGCAATAAGGATGAAGATAAAGATCCTATAGAGAAGTTATTGGATTGCGACATTGAAGAACTTGAATTTTCAAAACGCCCTGCCAATTGTCTCAGGTCCGCAAATATAAGAAAAGTAAAACAACTTGTGACCATGGGCCGCGATGAACTCATGAAAATGAAGAATCTTGGTTCAAAATCACTGCTGGAACTTGAGGAAAAATTGAAACAAAGAGGGCTTTACCTCGGCATGAACATTAAGAAAAAAGGATAATTAAGATGAGACATAGAAAAAACGTCGTAAAATTGGGAAGAACAGCTGCGCACAGAAAGGCACTCATGAGGAATCTTGTGGACAGCTTGATCCTGAACAGTAGAATGGAAACAACGGTAGTCAAAGCGAAGGAACTTAAAAGATATGCTGATAATTTTTTCTCAAAGGCAAGAAAGAACGATCTTCCCGCTAAGAAGAGAGCGATCAAATTCCTGAGAACCAAAGAAGCTTTCCTGAAATTATTTACCGATGATTTCATTGATTTCCTTAATTCCAGAAATGGCGGTTATGTACGAGTTATCAGGACCGGCATTCGCGCAGGTGACGCCGCTCCGCTGGCTATAATTGAGCTTACGGGAAAGTATGAACCTAAAAAGAAGGAAAAAGCCCCGCATGTCGAGACCAAGAAAATACAGCCGAAAGAAGTAAAAAAAGAAGAAGTCAAAGCAGAGAAGGAAGAAGCAGTGGAAGCAACCGCGGCCGTTAGTGCTGAAGAAAAAGTAGAAGCGCAGCCCGTAGTTGAAAAGGCAGAGGAAAAACCAGCGGAAAAAGTAGAGCAGCAGGCATCGGTTGTTGAGGCAAAGGTGGATACTCCCGTTGAGGAGAAAAATGAAGCTCTTTCGAAACCTGAAGACACACCTGTCAGCGCTGAGAGTTCAGAGCAAGCTCCTGCGGAAGAGAAAAAAGAAGAACAACCCTCCGCGCCCGCTCCAGAAGACCAGAAAGAATAAGTTCAAATGCACGATATTTCTGTTATTGAAAAGTTGGCGTCCACCACGGAGAGCCGGATCATTCAGATCATTTTAGATGGCGTAGGGGATATTTATAATAACAATACACCTTCACCGCTGGAGAAGGCTCAGACCCCGAACATGGATAAACTCGCAAGAGCGTCCTCTCTGGGCTTAGCCGACCCGATCTTTCCCGGTATTACTCCGGGCAGCGGCCCGGGGCATTTGGCCCTTTTCGGCTATGACCCTTTGAAGTTCAATATCGGCAGAGGCGTTCTGGAAGCATTGGGAATTGATCTTAAACTGAGAGACAATGGGATGTACGCAAGGGGAAATTTCTGTACACTGGATAAGAACAATGTTATTCTTGACCGCCGCGCAGGAAGGATCTCTACCGATATCAACCGGACTGTCTGTGAAAAGATCAATGCGGGATTGAAAAATTTTAAAGAGATCCCGGCAAAAGTGTATCCTGTGAAGGAACACCGTTTTGTCGTGGAATTCCTCGGAGAGGAACTTGTCCCGAATATCCTGGATGCTGATGCGCAAAAGGTCGGCTTGCCTTACAAATATGCTGAAGCGGATACCGACACAGCTATAAAAACTACAGAAAAAGTCAATAAGTTCATTGACCATGTCCTGGA
>JAIVYW010000077.1:0-7127 GCA_048635215.1 Candidatus Atribacteria bacterium | reverse complement strand
GGTTACGGATGTGGATATTGCTTTGTTCTCCTCACTTTACACTTCACACCTTAGACTTCACACTTCCTTTTGCTCGCCACCCTGGTCAGTTGATCGTATACTCCATTCCGAAAATGAACCCTCTACCCGCTTGAACAAACCCTATTTCATTATAATATTCGGTATCCAAAAGATTGTTGAATCTGAGGAATGCGCGCAGGTCATTTCTCAGTTTATACGATGAATTGAGATTCACTAATGTATATCCGGGATTAGTGATCCTCTCATCATCGTTATCGTATTCATATACCTGTCCCGTTGTATTTATCTCAAGAGAAAGGATCAGGCGGTCAATGCCGAAAGATAATTTATTAAAGACCTTATATGCCGGAACCGCAGGAAGTTCTTCTATATAATCTCCCGGGGTTCCTTCCTGTGAATCATTCACCGCTTTCATCGTTTCGATGTTTGATGTCAATTTCAGCTTCCAGAATTTCACGCCTACTGATACTTCAAACCCGCTGAATGTGGAGTCATTGATATTATAATACGGTTCGCCCTTGCCGTCCCGATTTATCAGTCCTTCGACCCTATTAATAAAATAGGCAACAGTAAGATCTGCGAAGGATGTACTATAAGATACGCTGAAGTCGATCTGATCCGAAAATTCCGGCTCCAGTGTATCATTTTCGAGATTATTCAATTGATGAAGGGCGGGAAAGTTGATCTTATTTCCCATCTGAAGCTGTACCTTCAGTCGTTCCAATGGAGAAGCTTCCGCCATAAATGTGTAATTGAATCTGTTCATATCGTATAGGTCGCAGGCGAAGCTGGATCCGCTCAATTGGAAATTTAAAATAAACAGAGAGAAGGCCTTCTCAAATTCAATAAGAAGATCGGAATATTCCGAAGCGATCTCGCTGATCTCATATTCATCATAGAAGTAAGCGTTTTCTTCCTTCATATGAGTTCTCTGCTCAAAATTCACCCCGATCTTATACTTGAGAAAGTACAGGCCTTCCAGGGATGTGCTCAGATTGAATACCGTATCATCAAAAATATCATATTCGCCAATATTCTGAAAATCGGGATCTAATGACATCTCAAGCCCATTGTAAATATCGTTATAACTTGCGTTTATTTTAAATTTCATCTTGTCATTTATGAGCGCTTGCGCATTAAGAGAAAGAGTGCTCTGCTGCCACTCGGGAAAACGCCAATATCTGGGGTCTCTGAAGAATTTGGTATAGGACCTTTCCGCGTCGGTATGCGCGGGGAGCTCCTTGTAATTGCTTATTACATTATAAGAGAAGCAAATATAATTATTATCATTGAATTCAAACCCGGACTTAATGAGATAATTGATCTTCTCAAATGCGCTGTTCTCTCTGTATAATCCGCCTTCGTTGGAGGTTGGCTGAAATGCTGCTGGAAGGATAAAGCCGGGGCTGTAGTAATCGGTCAAGCTGCCCGACAGGAAAAAGCTCTTCCTTTTCAAAGAGAAACTGCTGTAGATCTTGCTTCCTCCGCTGCGGTCTCCCTGAAGCAGGAATGTCAATGTATTCTTTGGGCTGTCTGTCGTGATCTTTATGACACCTCCCATAGCGTTTCCGCCGAAGGTCGATGCATTCAGTCCTCTGAAGACCTCTATTTTGGCGATATTGTCGATGGGAAACTGATCCATATCTATAGTGCCGTAATATGAATCATTCACAGGCGCACCGTCAATGAGAACCTTTATTCTGGATTTGTCGATCCCGCGTATGTAAATAGAGGTCTCACCTTTCGTGCCGATCGAAAAATATATACCGGGTATTGCTTCAAGCGCTTCCTGTACTGTTTGAAAATTATTTTCTCTGATCTCCTGCTTGGTGATCACCTCGACATTGTGCCAGGCGGTATCATGAATAAATATGGTGCCAAGGTCGTAGGTCTCACTGTTCAAGCTCAGGCTTAAGCAAAGGAACAATGCAATAATAAGAAATACTTTCTTCATATTTCCTCCAAATAATTTCAAGGAAAGGATCATTGATTAATAAAACCCTTTCCAAACACGGGAGGAATAAGAGTTTCCTCTCATTCCCTATCGGCCTCCCGCCATATGAAACACTTAGGCGGTTCGGCTCGGGTTATGAAAATTATACTATAATTACTAAAAAAGTCAAAATCGGTCAGATCTTTTTTACATGGAAGAGATAGCGCGAAGGTCTTCTCTTGAAAAAGAAAAGCGGTGTAACCCCCTGTAGTTCGAAACCCGCGTCCGCGAGTTTCTCTTCGATGGTCTTCCTCTGATATGCTTTCTCTATAAAGGTTTCTTTAATGACCTGCTTGCCGGAAAATATCTTCATTGTAACGGTGAGGCATTGCTTGGAAGAATCCCATTGCGAGACCCAAAGGATCTTGAAATCATCGTAGTATTCAAAGAATTTATCATTTCCCCACATTTTCTTCATTCCCCATTGAGACAGGATGTCAAAAATGAAAAATCCGCCATCTTCAAGATGCTCGTGAACATTTGAAAATAATTTTGATATATCGGAGGCCGTGTGGAAATGGTTCAGAACATCAAAGAACATTGTTACATAGGAAAAGCGCTCATTGGTCTTGAAAGATAGTATATTATGATGGATGAACTCAATATTGTCGAGTTCTTCATCCTTGGCCCGCCCTTTGGCGATCTTGATCATCTCTTTGTCCTTGTCGATCCCCACGCTCCGCATTCCCAGTTTCGCATAATATATCGGGAAAAATCCGGTCCCTGTGCCCAGGTCAAGAAAATTTGATCCGTGCAGCGGAATAACCTTGCCCGACAGATATGAAAGCAGGGTCTTGTAGAAATCATCGTTCACGAAACGATCATAATAAGGCGCGATCTTGGCATATCCTTTCACTCTTCATTATAACTGTCACAATGGTAAATATCAAATTTTTTGAAAAAATGTTTACTGATGCTAGTGTCCCGATTCATAAATACATTGACAATGGCTGACACTATTTTTAATCCGTATTCAAGGCGCGAGGAACGCCGCATACCCCCGGCGGTATGTAAGCAACGAGTAACGTAGAAGCCGGCAAAAGAGGTTCAGCCCGAAGGGAATGTCATCTTTGCTCAATTCATTCCTCTCTCTTCGCTTACGGACCACAAAGGGTACGCTGCATACCAAGCTTCGCATAGACGAAGCGTTAAAAGTTCGCAAGTTGAAAAGTTCAAAGGTTGGGAATACAAAAGATGTCCCAGTCCAAATTCCTTGCTTTCCTTCTGATTCTCCACATCGCACATCGTACATCGCACTTCGTACTGTATTTATCGTTGGAATTGCCTCAAATCTAATCATTCCATTGTCATCGTATTTATAAAAAAGATCACTAAATTTCGCTGGTCCAGTATTGATTGAAGTTTTGATTGACCGCGATCGCGACCGGCATCGAATTTATATGACACGGCAATGTGTTTATCCGGATACGCATCACAATGAAGTCCGGTGAGCCGTTTCCAGTTTTACCGGCATTGCATTTTTCCTTGATCTCATCCTCCATTTCCATATATAGCGGCCCGCTGTTGGGCTCAGGCCTCACCAGTGCCTTTTTTGCTTCCGTGAGCGATGTCTCGGAGTTTCCGCCGATGCCGATACCTGCGAATATCAGAGAATTTTCTTCCTTCTTCATGTTGTTTATGGTGTCCACGACATAATCAGTTATCTGCTCCTTGGTGCTGTCTTCCGGAAGCATCTTTATCAAGGAAAGGTTTTCTGATCTTGCCATTCGCGGTATTACGGTTATCTTGATCATTTCTCCCTCAACGACATTCCAATGTATCACTGCCGGGAGATTGTCTCCGATGTTCTTTCGAAAGAGAGGATCTATGACGGTGGAGGGTTTCAGAAAGAGGTCTTTTGAAGCGTCTTTGACAGCTTTCTGGATGGTAGCTTCGGCTGAGATCCCGTTGAAGCACACCTTGTCACCCCATCCGACAAAAATATTGAAATGTCCGGTATCCTTCAACAGGGGCGTAAAATTCTTTTTGGAGTCCTTGGCTTTGATGAGCGGCTTTTTATAAATATCCTTGTCCGCCTCTTCTTTTTGCTCAAGAACAGAATTTTTAAGCATCTTCGAAATATCTCCGGGAATGGAATAAGAGCTTACTCTGATCCCGTGATATACCGACCTGTAAAGTAGTTCTTCAGATAATGTTCTCATGGTTATCCCCTTAGATTCCTCTTTATTTTCTTTATTAATTGTTTCATTGAATGATCGCTTGCGATCTCAATGATCCCTGCCATTTTTGCCCTTTTTGCCAAAGACACGGACAGGTGCTCAATGAAGCCCTTGTCACCCGCTTCAGGAAAAATGCTGAACCGGTCACGCTTATCCGGCATATACTCCGTAATCGCCTTTGCCGCCTCGATCAGGAGTTCGGTGGATACTTCCTTTATACCAAGGTCAATGACTGTCCTCATAAACCCTGGAAATAATACCTCATCGCCTATTCTGTTGGGATATTTATCCATCAGAGTAGCGGCTACGAAAACCCCCTGTTCATGCACATTCCGGGGGTAGAATCCCGCCTCGGGAAATGCCGTGGAAAAAAGTATTGAATTTGTCGAAAGATCGTCTATCAACGCGGGAGGAATCAAGCCTTTTTCCTGATCCAAACAGATGAGGATATTGTATCCTTTCATGGGTGATATTTCCTTGCTCTTCGGAGTGCTCTCTTCTTCCGCCGGTTCCGGCAAAGAGTAAAATTTTTCTATCTTCTTCCAGGTAATATTTTTAATATTTTTCTTTAAAAAGCCCGTCCCCAATAACAGTTCATTTAACAGGGAAGGCTTACTATTGTGTATCAGCGCAACTTTAACTGTCCCTATTTCCAGATCAAGAGCGTTCACAGCGGTCAGAATCCCGGAGATCATAACAGTTGTTCTGCAGATCTCCTGAGAAATAATGCAGGGGATCTCAAGGTCGGTTTTAAGAAAATCCATCAGGTCTTTTCTGAATTCCTTTGAAACAAAGTCAATATCGATAGCGGAAAAAGAAGGGGAGATATTGCTTATTGTCTTGGCGAATTCCATGGGATCTTCCGCTTTTATCACCAGTGGAACGGCATCAATGCCGCTGAGCTTTTTGTACAATACCGCCTTTGCTTCCAGTAGAGGGAGTAATGCGGTAGGCGATAACTTACCTAAAGAAGGGATAAAGGAGGCGTTTGAAATGATGGCGACTGAATTATCCTTGAAACTTGCCCCACCAGTATCCTTGTCGCTTTCCTGAATATTCTTACAAAGTTCCAATTTTCCGGGAAAAAAGAATTTCCCGATCGACTTGTTGGACGAAGTATTGACCTTCGGCCTGCGTAAACTATGGAGTCTTTCTCCAAATACTTTCATGGTGAACTAATTATGAAATATACCATATTCGATGGATGAATTCAATTTTGCGCCCCACTGGAAATAATTGATTTTTAAGCAAATATCGTATATATTATTCCGTGAACAGAATAGATAAGAATATTAAATCCCTCAAAGAACAGATCCCGGCGAATATAAAGATAGTGGCAGCCGTGAAAACCAGGTCTTCTTCTGAGGTAGAATCAGCGGTCGCGGCGGGGATCAACATACTGGGCCATAATTATGTCCAAGAAGGGAAAAACCTGATCCAGACGATCAAATCTTCGCCCGAGCATCACCTGATAGGCCACCTTCAGAAAAATAAGGCCAAATACGCCGTAGATCTTTTTTCGTGTATTCAAAGCGTAGATTCTGCCGCATTGGCAGATGTTATTGAAAGGCGCTGTGATCTTAAAGGCAAGAAGATGGATGTTATGATACAGATCAATTCGGGTGATGAGGAAAGCAAATCGGGAACACTTTTCAAAGAAAGCTTAGAGCTTGCCGGATTCATCGATTCTCTGCAAAACTTACGCCTGGTGGGCTTGATGACGATCGAGCCGTATTTCGCGGACCCTGAGAAGAGTGTCCCTTTCTTTCGGAAAATGAAGTTATACTTTGATAAAATTCGCCAAAAGATATCATCTCCGAACGACTTTACCAACCTCTCAATGGGAATGAGCAATACATATCTTCACGCCATTGAAGAAGGGTCCAATATGATACGCATCGGAACGGGTATTTTTGAGGCTAAGTGCTCTGATTCATAAAAATTGTTTGATGGAGTTTTGATCCATCGTTTCATTTTTGACATATGCTTTTCTCACATCATTTCATGATGCTCAAAAAGAAAGATATATTATTTGATGGAGTTTTGATCCGTCTTTCCTAGGGTGCTCTGATCCCTAAATACAATGACAATGGAATGTTTAGATTTGAGTCAATTCCAACGAACAATGAGCGTAGCGTACCCTCTGTGGTCCGTGAGCGAAGATGGAGGAAGGAATTGATCAAAGATGATATTCCCTTCGGGCTGAAGCTCTTTTTCTGTCTTCTTCGTTGCTCGTTGCCTACATACCGCCGTGGGTATGCGGTGCTCCTCGCGCCTTGAATACTTTACAAAATAGCTTCAGCCATTGTTACTGCATTTAGGGATCAGAACACTGGATGTCATTTTTTGCGATGATACTCACCACGGCCATCATTCATTAAAATCCCAAAACTCGCTCGCTTCACTTCACTCAGACAATTGGATATTTTCGGCTTTGCCACCACTCATTCATGCCGTTAAAAATGTCAATGTCACTTAGACGGTTCAAAACTCTTTTGGGTTGGTCGCCCGGCGCTGCCGGGCTCCCGTTGAGCGGATGCGGGAAGGAAATGAAGAAGAGAATGTCATCCAGAGGGAGTTGGCGACCGTGGGATCCAGTTTATTTCATCCCGGCTTTTCCCCACTTTACACTTCACACCTCACACTTCACACTTCGTACCCCGTACCTCAAAGAGATGGATTCTTCAGTCGCTACCGCTCTTTCAGAATGACAGATATGTGTCTATTTTATCTCATAATTGTTCATTGTCAATTGTACATTGTTCACTGTCCTTAGGTACGACATGTCCCATATCTTAATTCGTTCCGGCGTTCTATATTATTTTGCGGATAATTTAATGATAATTACGAAATATAGATTTTCCGGTTACGGGTGTGGATATTGTTTTATTCTCCCCACTTTACACTTTACACTTCACACTTGCCACTTCGTT